>JAUZOX010000055.1 GCA_030706265.1 Bacteroidota bacterium
CGAAAAGGAAACGCTACAATTGGAATAAGATTGAAGAAAGGAGTAGACGCCAGTCTGGAAAGTGAAATATTCATTTCGGGAGGCGCTGTCTTTCAGGGTGCCATTGGGGCCATTTTGAATCCATCTGAACGGAAGATCCTCCGTCATCCTGATAGAATACCTGCGAAGTTCAGGGAACAGAAGATACGCCTTGTCTTTGTGGCTGGCCAATAATTGATCGACTTCCGATTTTTTTGCAATTACTTCCATTGGAAAAAAGCTGTTCAAGGCATTGATAGATTGCATTTCCACGACTTCAGCCTTGGGAAGATCTTTCAAAGAAAGCGACTTTACCTTATTCAGCCAGTTAAAATCTGCCTGGTTAACCGGCTTCTGATACACGACCGTTGGATAGTTTGCAGATCCTTTCGTAACATAAGGCATGTAGAAAAGATAATACATTCCCTTGCCCGCTTGCGGTTCAAAGATTAACTCTCCGGTTTCACGGGTGATATTACTCCGGTATACGTTGTGGATCCGGTGCAGATTGGCATCGGTGACAATGATATTGATATCTTCAGGATGATGATCGCGTCGCCGCCAGTCGACCTGTACTTTGACTGCTTCTGCCTCAACCGGAACATTCAAGACCACTCGATGATTTCCCAGCGTGTCCGGATTCCATTTTCCGGTAGCATATTTAAGGTTTTGAGCATAGATCCCAACGCTCCACGCCAGGCAAAGACAACACAAGAAACAAAAGCGGTTAGCAGATTGAAATAATCTTATCAAGCTCATGGGTATTCAATTTTCAAATTAAGGTCAAAAGAGGAACTTTACTTAGCAAAAGTTGATTTGCTCATCATCTTTTGGATAACAACCTGATTCTTTCACTTCACCGTTCAACATTGTTTAGTTTTTAACGGTTGATTTAATATCCGTAATAATTTTTCTAAGCGCTTCAACCTCTTCTTTTTCCTGATCAGCCAGATTGGTGGTTTCACCGATATCTTTCTTCAGATTGTAAAGCTGGTCCATTTTACTGGTTTTGCTCTCGACCGGGATCAGTTTCCAGTCCCCTTTTTTTACAGCCAGTTCGCCATTATTGTTCTGGATCAAAACATAATCCCGATAGGGTTTATGATCCTTGCCGAGCAGAATAGAGAGGGCATCATGGCTGTCTATTGCCTCATGACTCTTTAACTTGTATTGGGATAATTCGGCAAAAGAAGCAAAGAGATCGATGAACGGGAAGGGAACATCTGATGTTCCGGGCTTGATGACTTTGGGCCATGAGATGATAAAAGGCACACGGGTACCGCCTTCATACAAGCTGTATTTGAAACCTCTGAACATACCGGCAGCCCGATGTCCGTTCAGGTTTTCGACTGCACCATCGGCATAACCATCATCAATGATGGGCCCGTTGTCACTTGTAACAATTACAATGGTATTCTCATCCAAATGCAACGCCTTCAGGGTATTGAGCACTTCTCCTACCGACCAGTCGAACTGCTGAATCACATCGCCCCGAACACCACATTGACTACTTCCCCTGAAACGAGCCGAAGGAACCCTGGGCACGTGAATGTCGTGGGTGGCGAAATAGAGGAAGAAAGGCTTATCCGCATGCTCCTTTATGAAGTCAACGGCTTTCCCGGTAATGACTTCTGCCAGGTCTTCATCTTTCCATCTTGCTGAATTTCCCCCGGTCATATAGCCTATTCTGCTGATTCCATTGACAATGGTCTGATCATGCCCTTTTGAGTACTTCATCTTAAGAAGTTCAGGATGTTCTTTACCGGTCGGATCGTTCCCAACCTTTTGGGTATAACTGACTTTGATCGGGTCGTTTGGATCAAGTCCTACAACCCTGCTGTTTTCAAGATAAACACACGGTACACGGTCTCCGGTTGCAGGAAGGATAAAGGAGTAATTAAAACCAACATCGTTTGGAGAGGGTCTGACCTCCTTGTTAAAGTCCACATTTCCATTCCCCAGGCCCAAATGCCATTTTCCAATGCACCCGGTTACATAACCCTGCTTCTGCAGCATGGATGGCATCGTCAGGGAACCCGGTTTGATGGTAATGGGGGCATCCCCCTGCAAGATACCTACATTTTTTCGCCAGGCATATTCTCCGGTTAGCAACGAATACCTGGAAGGAGTGCACGTCGAAGCCGGAGCGCAAGCTCCTGAAAATTGGACACCCTTCCTGGCCAGATTATCCACATTGGGAGTCTTGACCTTTGTGGCGCCATAACATCCAAAGTCACCAAAGCCAATGTCGTCGGCCAGAATGATGACGATGTTGGGCCTTTTATCAACTGTCTTTGCCTTTTGGGCTACTGCAACCGACGAAAACAAGGATAAGCATATGGTGCCGTCCGTTAGTAGTTTCTTACCGGTAGGAAGCAATGTGCGTATATAATTCTTCATGATCAATAATTAAAAATGCAATACTATTTTAAGGTTGAATCTCCAACAAGGGTAAAATCGCGGCAAATATTCTTTCCACATTTTCCGTCACCGGAACATCATTCGTATCAATGATTAAATCCGGACTTTCAGGTACTTCAAAGGGTGAAGATACTCCGGTAAAATCATGAATCTCGCCACTGCGTGACTTTTTATACAACCCATGAGCGTCTCTCTTTTCGCAGATGTCAAGAGAGGTCTTGACGTAAACTTCAAAAAAATTCTCATGCCCGATGATCTCTTTTGCACATCGCCTGATCTCATGGGTAGGACTGACAAATGCACATATTGTGATCACCCTGTTTTCTATCAACATCTTGCTGATCTCTGCAACCCTCCTGATGTTTTCATGCCGGTCGGTAATCGAATATCCCAAATCCTTATTCAATCCTTTTCTGACGATATCCCCATCGAGTACAAGACTAAATATCCCATTCTTGCTCAACTGTTCTTTTAGTGCAAAGGCAATGGTTGATTTTCCGGAACCGGAAAGTCCGGTAAGCCAAACCACAATGGCATGAAGTGGCAATTGTTTGTCAATGTAATGATGTTTGTCAGTATCGGAAGTCATCGGGTATCAATTATCAAAGCAATGAATCAGCAAGTTATTTTATTTGTACATTCCGGAAATTGAGCGCTTAAAGATACGATCAACCCTCAATATATTGTCCAAAAAAATATTATTTGACATAAGTCGATGCTTTTTGTATATTTAATTGATAAACTGTCTATTCATTATTTTATTTTTTTAGAAACCCAAGCAGCATGAACAGCCAATTACCGCTAATCAACTTTCCCCTTATTGAATTCACGAGAAGAATTTGTTGGGGCGGCAAAATATCGTTAAAAGGCCTGTTCTTGCTTACGGTCTATTACCTGCAAATGATTGCAGCTCTTCCTTTTATGCTTCTCCAGTTTCTCTTTTACAGCAAACGGATTAAAAAAACGATCGTTTCAAAAGATCCGGTATTTATACTCGGCCATTACAGAAGCGGCACGACTTACCTGCAAAAACTCATGGCGAGCGACTTACGGTTTGGATATCTGACAAATTATGACGCCTTATTTCCCAATTCAGCTCTTCTCTTTGGAAAAAAGATGCAACCCATATTGCAACGGCTTATTAATCTGCTCAAAGTCAAAAACCCCTTCTTTCATGATGTCATCGTACAACTTGCGGAACCGGCTGAAGAGGATGATTATCTGATGAACAAGGCCTCGGCTTATACTGCATACTGGGGACTGGTATTTCCAAAACGCTGGCGTGAATGGCTGAACAGTACACCGCAATGTTTGTCAGAAACGTTTAGAAATGGCTGGAAGAGAGATTACCTGAAGACGATCCAATATGCCACTTTCAAAAACAACGGAAAGCAACTGGTCATGAAGAGTCCTCCCAACACAGAACGGATCCTGCTTTTGTTACAGATGTTTCCCCAGGCGAAATTTATCTTCATCTACCGCAATCCCTTCCACATGTTTTATTCCATCAGAAACATGTGGAAGGGTGCCATTTTAAAATTCTACAGTGTACAGCATGTTTCGGAAAGGATGCTGAATGAAATAATATTTGGCCATTTTGAATATCTTATGGATAAGTATGAAACAGACAAGAAACTCATTCCCCCTGGAAACCTCATTGAAATTTCTTACGAAGAGTTGAAAGAAGATGCATTTGGCGTAATGCAAAAAATTTATAGTCGGTTAAATCTCCCCGATTTTGAATCAACGGCAGATCGTCTAAAGTTGCAGCTGGAAAAAGAAAAAGGATATCAAAGCTTTCATTATCAGCTTTGTGACAATACATTAAATGAAATAGCAAAGAGGTGGGAAAAATACATCCTCAAATGGAATTACAGTGTTCCCGATCGGGAAACTGTTAAAATATAATTCACCAAGAAAGCTGAAAGAAACTGATACTTCGGACTATTTGTGCACACCCTTTAAATGAATTCAATAAGCCTTCCCGTTTTGAATTTGACGGCAAGGCTTATTGATATGTACTCATTCTCTGAAGGTTTAAACAAAAGAGCGTCCTATCAATTGTGCCGATATCGCATCAAGCTGTTTTCCATATTGATATTTAACCGATTGTCTGCAGGAGGCAGATCGGTCCAGAAATCTCTTACAATCTTCGCCAAAGTGGGTGATATGGTATTCAATTTGTTATCCAGCATCCATTCTTTCAACGTAATATGCTCGTCGCCTGCATAATGCGCCATCATGCCATCCCTGAACAGGGGAGCTATATTTCCGGCAACAGTTGGCGGTACATAATAGGGAGGATTAGAAAGCAAATAGGTGAAAATACCATCCAGATGACCAGCCAAAAACATATTTGAATAGGTGACAAAATCAAGTCCTCCGGGGATAGTGGCATCGATCGAGGTAATGTGACCGGTTTCAATAGACATACAATCCCGGTTTAAAGTGATCAGGCGATAAGGACTTGGCGGGGTGACCAGGGAGCCGGTCTCAATATCATATAAGATTTTGTTCGTCTTTTTCCTCAGGGTGATATCGTTGGCATGATAGTGCCCGGTAAACATAATTTTTAATCCGGCGTCAATCAGCTTATCGGCAGTAGCTTGCCAGTTATCGACCACATAGCCGGGATCAATCACCGACTGGTCTGTATAATGTTCAAGTATTCCATGATGCATCATGCCTAAAACGGTAATATTATGAGTCTTGGCATATGCAAGTCTATCCAGGATCCAGGTCATCGTTTCTGGTTTAATCGCCCCACCAACGGTTTCGAAACCTCCCGGGACGTTTTGATCATATTTGCATGCATCAATGGCAAGAATCCACAAGTTTACATCACTGAAAGGCTGGCTAATATAACTCAAAGAATGAGTGTCTCTTGATATGGCATCACCGTATCCAAAACCGGAATAGATGCTTGCAAAATCATCTGCCGTAATACTGGTAACCGGACTGGCAATGTCGCCATCATAAGAAGCAGCTTCAGGATTATTCACATCATGGTTTCCCGGGATTACCAATACTTTGATTCCCTGATCTGAAATCTGTTTAAAAAAATTCGCCATTGTTTCATGGCTGACTTTCTCACCATCTTTCGTAATATCTCCGGAGACGAGTAAAATATCAGGCTTGTACGCTATCACTTTAGACATGGCGCTCCTGAAAATCGGATCACTATATCCAAGCAATTTAGGATCCTGACTCAAATACGTTTGAAATGCAGCACCCATAGCAGCATCATTCTTCATCAGAGAAGGATCCAAATAATGGATGTCGGAGATAACGGCAATTTTTAACGGTGAACAAACAAACTGTAACGAACCATTATTCAAAGTCTGAAAGTTCAAACCAGTCTGATTGGGCACCGGTTCTTTGGAACAGGACGCGGCCCAAATGGTCAGAATCAGAAACGCAAACCATCTCAATGTTTTCATACTATTGAAGTTTAGATTAAAGAAATTTGATGAAATAGGGAATATTATTTCAAATTAGATAACAATACACCTTCGATAATTCGAAACCAACAGAATAACGCTAAAACCCATTATTAACTTCCGAACGAAAAGCTGCAAATACCTTATCACAAGTGGTAAGTCTAGTCAAACACATCAAGTTTTCTATTCTAGTACCTTAGCTTTTGTAAAGATAATACCGTTATGGCCGATTTGTTCTTCTCAGCCCCCAAAAATTATACTGTATAAATCGGTTGATATGTATGATGAGACCCTCCAACCGGTAGCTTAACAAAGATTTCAAAACATTGCTCTTTTTCAAAACCCAAAACGATAAAGAGAATCCATTGATACGGTTAACAACAAAAATATTTATAGAGAAAATTTAATATTTTTATCTATTCTAAGTTGCCGGATTTATCCTTAAAGCATTGATCAGGATCTGGGTTTAACCATGAAAGGATATTCAACATTGATCACAGGCCATTTGTCGTTGTCCCAGGTAATCTTTTCTATCCTCAGTTTTGGTCTTGCGTTATCCTTCGCATCGTAACCGTGAAATACGATGTAATCGATTCCGTCAAAGGTATAGGCCGAATTGTGACCCACACCGTACCACAAACTGTCTCCTTTCAGAACAAGGGTACCTCCACCCCTTTCCATCGAGATTCCGTCTTTATCCAAATAGGGTCCCCTTACATTTTTGGAACGGCCTACGATCATTTTGTAGGTGCTGTTAACCCCTTTGCAGCAATAATCGATGGATGCAAAGAGGTAATAATATCCATACTTTTTAAATACAAACCCACCTTCAATTGCATTGCCCCCCGCATCCGCAGGATTGTCCCCAACAGCAGGCAGATTGGCTTTAACGGAAGGATCCCTTTTCCTGGTTGCAATGGTTGGCAGATGATCTGTATTTTCCGCCACACTCATCAGATCCTGATTCAACCTGACTATTTTCAAGCCATCCCAGAATGAACCGAATACCAGCCAGGGCGTTCCGGAATCATCGTAAACCAGGTTCGGATCAATGGCGTTCCAGTTTGTCTTGCCCGGAATGGATTGAATAACCTTGCCATGGTCTGTCCATTTATAGTCAGGATCATCCGTATGAAGCGTAGTGTTGGTGGCCAGACCAATGCAGGATGTATTTTTTCCGAAAACGGAAGCTGAATAAAACAAGTAGTAAAGCTTTGTTTTTGGATTGTAAGAGATATCGGGCGCCCAAAGACTATTACCCCTATACCCTTTGATGGAATCCCTAATCCATTGAGGCACTATTGAAAATACAGGCTTTTCCCTTTTCCAGGTGATTCTATTTTTTGAGGACCACACTGCAACGCCATTTCCTGTACAATATACATAATACGAACTATCCTGTTGAATCATTTCAGGATCATGTACCGAGATATTGGTTTGCAATGGCCGAGGGGCATCACCCGATGCAATGACATCCTGTTGGGCATTCGCTAATAGAGCTGATAGCAGGAACAGAATAAGACAATAAATTTTGCTTTTCATCCGAAAATAATTTGTATTGAATCGGTCCGATGGAACTCGCATAGATAATTTTCATTCTTGGTCCAAGTTTAGGCGTAAGCATATTTGGTTCAAGTTTAGGCGTTAGCCGTAACTTGGACCAAATATGCAATTAAAGACTTTTATATGGATTGCGGGAACAAGAGATTGCGGGTCAAGCCCGCAATGACATAAGGGGGTGCAGTAGTAACCCGGACTAAAAACAATCATAGGGGATTTCATAAGTAAATAATTTTAATAAATAGGTCTTATGGAACTCGCATTGATAATTTTCATCGTTGTTTGTGTTTTCAAAACATGCTCGTTTCATACGCAAATAATTTATATTAACCAGGTCGTATGGAACTCGCATGGATGATTTTCATCTTTGTTTGTAATTTTCAAAACATGCTCGTTTCCTATTTCATTTTTTCTATTCCCGAACGATAAATGAGATTTCCCGTTGCAACGATTATAACATCTTAACCCGAATCACATTTAAGGAATAGGGCTTCGCAGATAACTTAACCGTTTTGTTTTTTACCACTACATTCTGATCTTTGGGTTCAATGTTGCCAGGATGATCCATGGTATTTATATCATCCGGATGATCGCTTGTCAGTTCGGTAACGATTCCTTTGGACTGCAATTTCTTTACTCCATTAATGACGAAACTGACATCCTGCGCTTTGGATGCCGCATTGACAAATTTTACAATGATTTCATTGGTTTTCGTGTCAATACAAGCCGTTCCAAAAGTTCCATCCTGACCGGTAACGGTTTGATTGTTTAATAGCAATGGAACCACATTGGTTCCCTTATACAATGAGAAAAGCTTTTGTACGTAATAATTGGGAGTACCGTACACGTGGAGATTATCTACCCAGATCAGGTCTGGGGTCCATTGCCAACCCTCCACATGGGCAAAGAGCGGCGCATAGGAAGCCATATTCACCACGTCGGCATTTCGTTCCAGACCGGTCATAAAGGCCGCTTCAGATATAGCGGTCAGCAGATTATTTTTGTTATCCGGACTGGCAATTTTATCGCTTTGAGCTGCATACTCCCCTGCAAATATTTTCGAAGCATTACGCGGATAGTTGTCATAACGGGTTACATTCTGCGTAAACCATTCAGGACCCCGGTAATAGTGTTCATCAATGAGATCGGCATTCATCTTACGTAATTCCCCGTTCAGATAATCGAAACGATCCCCGTTGGGATCGGTACCCGAACTGCAGACAAGCTTAAAATCGGGATATTTGTCTTTAATGGCTTTTCTAAAAATCCGGAGTCTTTCGAGGTATTGGGGACCCCAGTTTTCATTTCCAACGCCCATCATTTTGAGATTAAATGGTTTAGGATGGCCCATATCGGCCCGGATCTTCCCCCACTTTGTGGTTACATCCCCATTGGCAAATTCAATCAAGTCAAGGGCATCCTGTACATAAGGACCAATCTCATCCAGCGCAACCGATTCAGCCGTATTGAACTGACAGGCCATTCCACAGTTCAGAATGGGCAAAGGCTCTGCTCCGATGTCTTCAGCCAGCTGAAAATATTCAAAGAATCCCAACCCAAATGTTTGAAAATAGTCGGGGGTTGGCCGATGGGCAAATTCGGTATTCCACCTGTTCATAATCAGTTGACGATCTTCGATGGGACCAATTGTTTTTTTCCACTGGTAACGGTTGTTCAGATCACGGCCTTCCACAATACACCCTCCCGGAAAGCGAATAAATCCGGGTTTCATATCGGCCAGCATTTGTACCATATCGGCCCGAAATCCCCCCGGACGGTTTTTCCAGGTGTCTCCCGGAAAGAGTGAAATCATGTCAAGATCGATGACGCCGGTTCCTTCAAACCAGATGCACAGCTTTGCCTTAGGCTCGGTAGCGGTTGCCGTAAAACTTACCGCCTGTTTCTTCCATTCATTCCCGGTTGCTTCAGGTGTGAACTGAGCCTCGCCTATTACATCTCCTTTAGGGTCGATCAGATTAACGTGCAGCTTCACCCCCGCCGTTTTCTGCCTGAACATGACCGAAAAGTCATACCGCAGTCCATTTTTAATGCCCATGCCTCTGAATCCCTCATTGATGAGGCTCAAAGTTCCTTTCACCGCATCCTTCACCGTAACCTGTAGGTAGCGTGGATTGGCGGTATTGGATTCTTTTCTGTTCAAGACCAGTACATCCCCCTCGGTAAACTGTTTACGCTTGATGGTCCAACCCATTAAAGGAGTTGTAAATTCAAAGGAGCGATTCTTAACGAGTTCGGCATAGATTCCTCCGTCGGCCCCCAGGTTGATGTCTTCAAAAAAGACGCCCCACATGGTTGGCTGTATATCTGCTTTAAGCTCATTTGCTTTTACCATATAAATCTTCCCCGATTGAGCCAAAACCAGGTTACCGGCAATAAGGAACAGGATGACCAATAACCCTGTTGCGGTATTCTTTAAGTTCATAATGATTACAGGTTTGAAATGCAATTTATTTATTATTTACCGGATTCGTTCACCAAATACTTTTGTAGATATTTTACGAAAATATCATAGTCTCCGGGGAATACGCCATGTCCTCCTGAATGCATATAATAGCCCAGGGAGTTCAACAGGGAAGCATCACCTGCCGCAGGCCACGTAGTCGTCTCCGGACCTTTTTTTCCAAAGAGATGATATACCGGTTCTGCAGCAACGGCGGCAAGAAATTCACCCTTGGGATCCGACCAGAAATCGGTATCCCCTGTTTGAAGCAACAATGGCCGTGGGGCAACAAGAGAGATCAGCATGTGCCCGTCAACCGGTAACTTGCTGACATCATCTGCATAGCTGTGATACTTTCTGGCAAACTGATAAATAAAGCGGGTAGAGTCGGTGATGTGTTTAACCGTTTCACCGTAATTGCGCCTGCTCAAAGCTGCGCCACCTTCACCGGAAACGCTGGCAATGACGACCGCAAAGCGGGTATCGTGTGCCCCTGTCCATAAAGCGGTTTTGCCCAGACGGGAAGCTCCCGTGACTGCAATTTTCTTTGCATTGATGTCTTTGTCGGTTTCAAAATAATCCATCGCACGGCTTAATCCCCAGGCCCAGGCCGATATGGCTCCCCATTCATCGTCGGCAGGTTGGGTCATTCCCGGTTTAAGATAGACACCCCTGATGCCATATTTAATGCCATCCTTAAAATCGGGTTCTATATCACC
>JAUZOX010000550.1 GCA_030706265.1 Bacteroidota bacterium
GAAAATAAAAATCGTTGCAATGCAGGGTTTTCTGTCCCTCCCCAGGGATTGTTCCTCGCAGAAGTAAAGTATCCGGATTTTATCAAAGTTGAATAGATCCCGCCAAACCCGACGAAAGACCCCGCTTTTTTATGGGATTGCACAGGAAAGGATTAAGGGTAAAGTGGGGTTAAGTCAGTGAAACTACTTTGGTAAAATACTACTTTTAAGTCTACCCCGTATATAAAGTATACACAATCAGATATTAAGAATGCCGGATTCAGAGCTTCCGACGCCAGTCCGGCAAACTGCTTGCGGATGCGGTCTAACTCTCAGCGCAAAATCGATCTGAAACGGGCATGTTTTGAAAACACAAACAACGATGAAACGGGCATTTATGCGAGCTATATATGACCAATTAATAAAATTAGAACCGTATAAAAATTGTCAATGCGAGTTCCATACGACCAGTTTAATCAAATTATTTTCGGATGGACAAGCGGTTTTTCATGCTTCAGGTTATGTCAAACAAAACCGGATTTATATTATAAATCAATCACAATATTCTTTCAATGTTATCCTTTAAGCCAAAAATAGGCCGATGGTTAACCGTATCAAAACCGTATCTATGCCGTATACAGCTATACGGCAAAAATACGGCATAGATACGGCTTAAATACGGCTTAAATACGGCTCTGATCATGAGGTTCCTTACCGAATCTGAAACGAATATGTTCCAAAAACACAAACACTGATGAACCGGGCATTTATGCGAGCTCTGTACGACCAATAAAAAAATTATAACCGTATAAAATTATCCATGCGAGTTCCATCCGGCCAATTTAATCAAACTATTTACGAATGAAAAGATTGAAAATCTACCACCTGTTTATCATTTTAATGGTGATGCTGATGAGCAGTTGCCTGACGACTGAGAAAAAAGAATACGTCTTTAAGTTTACCGGAAGCAACTCCGGCACCCTGACAATCCGTTACATAAACCTGTTGTCGGCAAGTGACGACAGCACCGATCGCTCAAAGGAAGATTTTCAGGAACTGTTGAAAACTTATATGAACTGGGAAATGATCAGAAAAGAATATCCCACCGCAACCAATATCAGAAAGCAGTTATTGGAAGTAAACGGACAGTTGGATGCAGAAATAACCATGGATTTTCCGGACCTTGAAGCCGCAAAACTTTTTCAATACGATCAAAACAGCCCCCTCATGCTTTGCCTGACCAATGAAACCAATACCGAACACTATATCGATTCAAACGGAAAATATGGCGGAGAAGCAATGCCGGTCGTGTTTTGGGATAAAGGCTTAAAGGAACTGCATCTGACCACTTCCGTCACGCCTCCTGACCCGACAACCAAAAGCCTTGCCGGACCTTACCGGGAATGGAAAAAGAAATAGCGGATATTTCCTTCCCTTGCGTCGCGCCTTTTATTTTCCCAGTACAGCTTTTGCCAACAGGTTAAAATCGATTCCGTTAAAGTTTCCGGAACTCATCATCAGCAGGTTTGCATTGTGCCACTGCATGTCCAGCAGGTCTTGGTATAATACTTCAGAATCGGTGTATACCCTGATATTTTCATTTCCAAAAGCTTCCAGCACCATTTCTTCCGTGATCGGAGGCAGATGTTTCAGTGCAATGGCATGCCGGCTAAAATAGACGATGGCCACATCGGCCGCATCCATGGCGCCTTTATATTGCAATAGGAATTCCCCTGTCAGGCTGCTGAACGTATGCAATTCCATGCAGGCGACCAGCTTCCGATCCGGAAATTGTTCCTTTACCGCCCTGGTGGTGGCCTTTAACTTCGAAGGAGAATGGGCAAAGTCTTTATAAACGGCCGCCGTATCATTCCTGTCCACGAGTTCAAGCCTTTTAGCCGCCCCCTTGAAGCTTTGAATGGCCTCGTAAAACCGGTTATCGTCTATTCCCAACTCATTGCAAACCAACCGGGCGCCATTCATGTTCTGAAGGTTGTGTTTTCCAAAGACCATCAATGACGTCTTTTGGCTATCGTGTAATACAGTCGTAATGCCATTTTCAACGCTGAATTGAGGAAGTGCATAGGGTATTGTGCGTACCCTGCCGGATACCGCTTCGGCCACTTTCTTTACTTCCGGATCCTCTTCACAGTATATCAGAGCCCCTGCAGGTGAAACCATCGAAGCAAAGATTCTGAATTGCTCAACATAGTTATCAAAAGTTGGAAACACGTTGATATGGTCCCAGGCAATCCCGCTGATCAATGCAACATCAGGTTGATAGAGATGGAACTTGGGCCTCCTGTCGATGGGCGAAGTCAGGTATTCATCACCCTCAAACACCATGATCCGGGCGGTATCGCTCAACTTCACCATCACCTCAAATCCCTCAAGCTGTGCCCCTACCATATAATCGCAATCCACACCGTGATATTGGAGCACGTGCAGTATCATGGCCGTGATGGTGGTCTTGCCATGGCTCCCTCCAATGACCACTCTTTTCTTATCTTTCGCCTGTTCATAAAGATATTCGGGATACGAGAAAATCTTTAATCCCAGCTCCTGAGCTCTCAATAACTCCGGGTTGTCCGCCCGGGCATGCATTCCTAAAATCACGGCATCCAAGTCCTTATCCAGTATTTCAGGACGCCAGCCTTCCTCCGAAGGCAATAAACCATATTTGTTCAACCGTCCTTTTGCAGGATCAAAAATCTCATCATCAGACCCGGTCACCGTCACACCCTTTTTATGTAAGGCAATGGCAAGA
>JAUZOX010000551.1 GCA_030706265.1 Bacteroidota bacterium
CTGACCTCAATATTTTGCTCTCCCTCGATATGGCCCTGAATATCTATATAGTGACGGAATTCTGCATATTTTACGGTGTCGACAACAACATCGACCGGTTTTACTGCATTGGTATCTTTAACGCCTGTCTCCTTTTCTAACTGCTCAATCTGTGCCGCAATTTCATCCTGCTTCGCACGCAGTTTTTCCAATTCGGTTTTTTTATCCCCCGGTTTGCAGGCGATCATTATTATGAGAAACGATGATATTAAAACGTATTTATTCATGATTGTCCAAATATTGGTTTGTATCAAAAAGGGTTATCATTCGTTATTTAAAATTCTGTCAAGTTTATTCTTGGCAGTTAAAAGCTTGTAAATGGCATCAAAATAATTGGTCTGAGCCGTCAGGTACTGGTTGTTCACCTGTGTTAAATCAAGACTCGTTGAGATGCCTTCCTGAAATTTGATGATGGTTTTATCGTAAATGCGTTTTGTGAGATCGATGTTTTTTTTCTCGTTCAGATATTTTTCATAGGTCGAATTCATATCGTTCAGCGCATTCGAATAATCGAGCTTAACACCTTCAATTGCCTTTTGTTTGGATATAGACACCTTGTCCAGCTCCATTTTCCTTTGCTGCACTTTTACAATTCGCTGCCCACTTGACAAGATGGGGATGTTGAGGGTTAATCCGAAAATATCCTTTGGCGTGAAATCAAACTCCGGTTGATTTACCTTTTCGGTATGCCTGTAAAAACCCGAGAGGTTCGGTAAATAGTTGGAGATCTCCTCACGCACGACAAGTTTGCTGAATTGTTCCTGCGTATTCATGATTTTGTAGGTGATATTATCCCGAACGTTAAACTGTTTTCCGTTGATATTGGCTATATCAATGGATGTCAGCAAGTCTTCAAGATTGTCCCTGAGGGTGACTTTGTTTTCAAGTGGCATCCCCATTTGAAACTTTAACAAATCATAGGCAGCATCGACCTGTCGCTTCACAGTACTAACTGCATTCTCGACATTCAGGCTGGTCAGTTCGATCTGGTCAACATCGGTGTCTTCATTTAATCCCTGTTTGTTGATTTCCCGCATATCCGACAGCGTTTTCTTGAGGTTGCTCAACGAATTTTGCAGAATATTGAGATTCCCTTCCAGGATCAGAACCATACAATAGGTGTTGGCGATGGATTCTTTCATTTCAATTTTAGATTTCTGATAGTTCTGATCAGAAATCTGGTAATAGATTTTAGAAGCCTGTAAGCCCACGATATATGAACCACTGAACACCAATTGAGATAACGTAAAATCAAACGTTGTGTTGTTCTTCAGTCCCAACGGGATAGGGGTCCCCTCGTCCGTTTTCAGGAATAACTGTTTGCCGACCATATCAGAAGTCAGGGGCGTTCCGGCAGGTTGCGCCGGTTCCAATACCAAATTAGTTTGCCCGCCAAAGTTGATGGAGGGAACTATAAATTGATGCTGGTAGTTACCCGTTGCATTTATCTGAGGCAGTCCCATCGATAATATTTCCCATATTTTCTTCTGTGCCACCACGTTATCAAGTTTGGCATTTTTAACTTCTGCACTGTTTTGTATAGCGAAATCCTGGGCTTCGCGAAGGGAAAAGGACTTGACCTCTTGGCTGAATCCCCAATTTGATAAGGCTATAAGTAATGTCAGAATGCAAATATTCAGTGCCTTCATTTATCCGAAAAGATTAAAGATTAAAAAAGTAAATTCAATATGCGTTGAACTTTAAACGGTATTTATAAAAACACGCAGGAAGATGAAAATATTTGTCTGCTAGTGAAAAATTCAGCGCCAGATAATCATTGCACATCATTCATACGAACATAATTTGATTAAATAGGTCGTATGGAACTCGCATAAATGCTCGGTTCATTTTTGTTTGTGATCTTCAATCATGCTCGTTCCGTATTTAATTATTGCAAAGTTATTTATGGAGTAAAACAGGCCTTAAAGGGAGTTTCCGAACTGAAAAATTTTATTACTGAAGTGTGTAAATACAACGACGAAGTATTTCGGGGATTGGCATGTTTGTTAAAACCGGCAACAATGCTTTTGATCCGTTATGCGTTCATGTCATTATTGAAGACGCAAATGGTGATAGATATATAAAAAAAGGGGGCCTGAACAAAAGTTCAGCCCCCCTTTACAAGTTGCATTCTTATTACTTTTCAGGTCCCATTGAAATTTCAACCATATTCCCCTGCGAAAATATCTTCTTTGCAAACTCCCTGACCATCGATGGGGTCACAGATGAAATGACATTCTCGATTGTGGTATGATCGTCAATTCCCAGAATGGTTTTGTCGTAAATAATCCCCGACCAGTAACTGTTTTCAGTAAGGTCTTCCTGATGTTTTTTCAGCATGAATTCCTTTGCCTTGTTGACATTCACATCGCTGGGTCCATCTGACATCAGTTTTTTAACTTCATCATAAACAATGGCGGTTAGCTTATCTTTCTTTGCAGGATCGGTATCAAAATAGATTTGTAAACCGAATTTTTGTTTAGGCCATTTCTGCAAGCTACCATTGACATCCACCCCATAAGATCCGCCCTCTTTTTCACGAATAGTTTCGGTGTAGACAATATTGAGAATGCTTTCCACATATTCCATCAGTACTATATCCTCAAGGGTATAGGGGATCTCTCCGGTGTAGGCTACAAATACCGAAGATTTAGGCACCTCCAGTTTCTTTTTGAAATCATTCTTCACGATCCCTTTTGGA
>JAUZOX010000552.1 GCA_030706265.1 Bacteroidota bacterium
ATTTCTTATCATAGGTTCCCTTATGGTTTCGGGTGTAAAAATCAACCCGTACATTTTTCTTCGGAAAAGGCATCACAACCGTCTCACTGAAACTCCTGCTTGTTTTTTTAGCTTCTGCCGTTGCCTGCCATTCATCGAAAAGGGTACAGTATCCGTGAGAATCGATCAACGTGTTGGTAGCCACATCGAAAACCTTGACCATATAAACGCCATAAGCCATTGTGTCGATCAGGTTGACGTGCGTCCCTCCCCAGAAAGGCTCCGCCTTTAGTTCGTCAATGAAATACTCGTCTGAAGTAGCATTCCCGGCGTGAGTGCAATCAATGCGCAGGGTCCTGTTCTCAAAATAGCGGTCAAAGTCGATGGCAAACACCCGCACCGATGACAAAATGAATAAAACGACCAAAAACTTTTTCATTTTTTACAGATTGAATTTAGATAGCTAATTTAAGAAGTTAAATGATTCCGTTGAACTCTTTTTTATCGCAATGGAAAAAATCATATTTTTGTGTTGCTTTTAATTGAAGAATACCCTTTTTTTGTAACAGAATCAAATCTATTATGTTTTTGCTAAAGCTTATTTCTGCATTAAGCAGCTGCAGATTCATACATATCAAGAAACGCGATAGTTTCAGCACCAGCCGGGGCAGGATGTAATTTCTATGTTCCCTCTTTCTTTTTTTTCCTTTCTTTTTTATTTTAATGTGTTAGAATTGATATCCCAATTTTTATTCACGCATTTTACATTTGTTTAATTACCTAAAACTTTACAATTATGGAATTGCCTTTTTCCGAATCATATAAGACCAAAATGGTAGAACCCATCTACCGAAGCACACGCGAACAACGCGAAGCCTGGATCAAAGAAGCAAAATATAACCTCTTTAAACTAAGCAGCGACAAGGTATTTATCGATCTGCTGACCGATTCGGGCACCGGTGCCATGAGCGATCGCCAGTGGAGCGCAATGATGGTTGGCGATGAAAGTTATGCCGGAGCTTCTTCTTTCTACAAATTGAAAGATGCAATTCACGATATACTGGGCTTTGAATATTTTCTACCCACCCACCAGGGTCGTGCTGCCGAAAATGTGCTTTTCTCCGTCCTGGTCAAGGAGGGGGATATCATTCCGGGTAACTCACACTTCGATACCACCAAGGGACACATCGAGTTTAGAAAAGCCACCGCACTTGACTGTACCATTGATGAAGCCAATGACACCCAGCTGGAGCATCCCTTTAAAGGAAATATTGATCCGGTGAAGCTTGAAAATGCTTTAAAAAGCTATGGCGACAGGATCAAATTCATCATCATCACCGTGACGAACAACACTGCAGGCGGACAACCCGTTTCAATGCAAAACCTGCTTGAGGTAAGACGCCTGGCCGACAAATACCAGAAATTGGTTGTAGTCGATGCTGCCCGGTTTGCAGAGAATGCCTATTTCATCAAGAAAAGGGAAAAAGGCTATGCCGACAAGAGCATCAAAGAAATCTCGAAGGAGATGTTCGCCTGTGCCGATGCAATGACCATGAGCGCAAAAAAAGATGCCATCGTAAACATGGGTGGTTTCATCGCCATGCGTTCAAAAGAGCTTTATCAGCAAGCCAGCGTGTATAACATCATGTTCGAGGGCTTTGTGACCTATGGGGGCATGAGTGGGCGCGATATGAATGCACTGGCCATCGGGCTGGACGAAGGCACTGAATTTGATTATCTTGATTCGCGCATTCGTCAGGTTGCTTATCTGGGCAATCGACTCACTGATTTTGAGGTTCCCTATCAGAGACCGGCCGGAGGACATGCCATATTTATAGATGCAACGAAAGTGCTGAACAAGGTGCCGCGCGAAGAATTTACCGCACAAACGCTTGCAGTAGAACTGTATCTCGAAGCCGGTATCCGCGGAGTGGAAATAGGGGCCCTGATGGCTGACCGTAATCCTGTCACGCGTGAAAACCGCTATCCAAAACTCGAAATGGTCCGGCTGGCTATTCCCCGCAGGGTTTATTCAAACAACCATATGGATGTGGTTGCTGTCGCCCTGAAAAATGTTTGGGACCGTCGTGACAGCATCACACGAGGCCTCCGCATCGTTTATGAAGCACCCATTATGCGGCACTTCACCGTTGAGCTGGAAAGGGCGATATAGCCAAATTCTTCGTGCAGGGTCACTCACATCAAACTTTTCGCAATCCGATATTCGGTCGTAAATGAATGCTGCCTTGGAAATGTTTTAGTGGTACGGCTGCGCAATCATAGAGGAAGTATTGAAGAAAAGTTCTTGACCGAACGTCATTCTGTAGGGGCGGCCCTTGTGGCCGCCCTCCTTTAAAGCACTCATCATCATATAATAAGGAAATTATTCGCGGTTCCCCACCACCTGGCTTCCAAGACAATCCGGTCTAAGGCTACCCATTGGGTTATCTGCCACATAGCCATGTGTACCAAACTCTGCAATCATAAAAATAAAGACACCCTGGCCCGATACACACCATGTTGGCTTTTGAACAATCCCATGCAGCAAGCCTGGAGTTCTAAACGCCACACTATTTTGTTAACGGTTCACAAAACTGTCCACCTCTTTTGAATCAGCCTTTTCCACTTATCTTACTTTAATGCTTAACTTTGCATTTTAAATCAGTTTTAATGGAAAGCAGCAAAAAGTCAGGTCGGTATGAACGCATAATTGCGCAATTAGAGGAATTGCTGACTAAAACGAACGATATCAATGCCCGC
>JAUZOX010000553.1 GCA_030706265.1 Bacteroidota bacterium
ATCATCGGTGATTTACAAAACCTGCCGACATTCAGAGGCGGTGTTGCTTTAGGACCCATGCTGGCCGATAAGTTTGGTATCCCCACATTTATCAATAATGATGGCGATCTCTTTGTATATGGCGAAGCCATTGCAGGGTTTCTGCCTGAAATAAACAAAGATCTTCAGGAAGCAGGGAGCCCCAAACAGTTTAAAAATCTCTTTGGAATCACACTGGGAACCGGATTTGGTGCAGGCCTGGTCGTCGATGGCATGCTTTTTCTGGGCGATAATGGGTCGGGTGCTTCAATCTGGACCACCCGGAATAAGATATTCCCTGAAAGTTTTGCGGAAGAGAGTGTTGCAATTCGTGCAGTAAGGCGTGTCTATGCAGAGAATGCCGGAATCCCTCTTGAAGAAGCACCGGAGCCTAAAATAATTTGTCAGATTGCCAATGGAAAAGCCGAGGGCAGGGTGGATGCTGCCAGAGAGGCTTGGCGGCAGCTGGGCGAAGCGGCAGGTGAGTCTGTTGCCGATGCCATCAATTTGGTCGATGCCCTGGTCGTCGTCGGGGGAGGCCTTTCGGGAGCCTACGATCTCTTCCTGCCGGCGATGGTAGAGGAAATGAATAAGCCGTTAAAAAAATTAAATGGTGAGCCACTTTGCCGGATGGAGGTGAAGGCATTTGATCTGGAAGATGAACAGCAAAAGGAACGGTTTTTGAAGGGTGAAGCCCAGATGGTGCTGATTCCGGGTACTTTCCGAACGATTGCTTATGATCCTTTGAAAAGAACCGGGATTGGTGTTTCCCGTCTCGGGACTTCAAAAGCTGTTGCCATTGGAGCCTATACTTTTGCACTGCACGAACTTGACAAGCGATAATCTACGATGTTTGAACGCCATTTAAAGAGAGACCGTTACTTTGCCGAACAGGTCTATACAACGGAAAAATATGTTATTCCCTTTATAAAAAATGCAATGCCGCTCACGGCAACGACTACGGTATTGGAGATCGGTTGTGGCGAAGGGGGAAATCTGAAACCATTTTTGGATATGGGATGCAGTGTGACCGGCGTGGATTACAGCAGCTCTAAGATAGATAATGCGATTCAGTTCTTTCGGGATCATCCTCACACGGATAAGATTACGCTGGTCAGAGACGACATTTATAATTGCGCCGAAAAGTATAACGGCTGTTTTGATTTGATCTACATGCGGGATGTGATTGAACACATCCACGATCAGGATCGGTTTATGGAATTTGTCAAGCCCATGCTTAAGCCCGGAGGGATGATCTTCCTGGGATTTCCCCCCTGGCAAAACCCATTTGGGGGTCATCAACAGATCTGTCAAAACAGAATTATCTCCAAACTGCCGT
The DNA here is from genome assembly GCA_030706265.1 of Bacteroidota bacterium. Lineage (GTDB taxonomy): Bacteria > Bacteroidota > Bacteroidia > Bacteroidales > Cfx3-03 > Cfx3-03. Next base: position 1,358 of record JAUZOX010000553.1, read on the forward strand.
TTATCCATCTGTTGCCTTATTCCTGGTACAGAAGGTTGCTTAAAATGGCAGGCGAACCTGTGCAGCGAATAAACAACCTGTTGGAAATCAAGGAAACAGGCATCACGATTGAACGGTTCACTCATATTTTGAATCAAAAGGGCTATGTTATCCAACGGCAGGACCTGTTTTTCATCAACCCGAATTATGAGATCAAGTTCGGACTGAAGCCGAGGGTCTTGGGCAAAGGGTTATCTTCCATCAAGGGATTACGAAACTTTTATACGACTTCAGCTTATTACCTGGTTCAACCTGCATAGCAGATGTTAAAAAATATAGCCGACTCCGATATAAAATCCTGAAGTACCATCGGCCTTACTGAATGCTTTTCCGTAATCAAAAGCCAGGTTAAGATTCTGATTCATTACAAAGTGTACGCCAACTCCGGCAGACTGATTCAGATATCCGGCTTTATTCACGTCGAAGAAATTCTGTCTTTCCGTTGCAGGGACGAGGTCCAGGTCCATGGCCCTTTTCCTGGTGACAATTCCAGCATCATAGAATGAGGTGAGCGCAATGTAAATATTCTGGTGATGCCAATAAGTTTGCCATGCTTTGTACCTCAGCTCTGCATTTCCCATCGCCAGACCATCCGCTATAATCCGGTTCCTTAATATGCCACGGATGGTATTCGAGCCGCCAAGCCCGTCTACGTTTGTGCTGAAAGGTCTTGAGGTGAGTTGGTAGGATAAAAAATAAAAGGGAGTCATGCCGGAAATGGTTTGCCTCCAGTTGAGTCGGTAAGCAAAAGTAAGCCGTTTTGGAATCAGGCAGAAATATTGACGATGTGTGATGGCCAACCGGGTAAATCCTTTCTCCGTGTTCACTCCCTGGGGCGCAACCGCCACGACGGCTTCAGACCAGATCCCCTTATTGGGATTGGGTTCATTATCGCGGGTGTCGCAAACGATTCCGAGCAGCAGAAAATTGAGCCTCCCGCCATTCTTTTCTTCGGTACCAATCAATCCCCACTTTACATAATCATCATAAAGACCATCGACATGCGGCAATTTCTTTGAGCCCTTCAATCCCTTGTTTAATGCGTCCACATCGACCGGATTTATTCCATAGTCAATGGTTTGGATTCCTCCCAACCACCTGAAATGGGGAATGCCTAACGAACCCTGCAAGTTAACCAGTACGCGGGTAATCTTTCTGTCGTACCGATAAAACATCCTGCTTACATACGAAGAGGATTCATCATCTTCAAGCCTTTTATCATATACCGATTCTGTTCCGTTAAATCCATAAAAAGGGAAAGCTTGTTCGGTTAAATGAGAGACATCGGCAGTCAATCGAAGCCCTTTGATTACATGCTCCGAGTCAAAAAACATCTGGTA
>JAUZOX010000554.1 GCA_030706265.1 Bacteroidota bacterium
AAGGTCTTTTATTTGCAGGGATAAATCCAATGGTTGTGATCGCAAATGCGAGATCAACACATTCAGGATCAATGGCAAGATCTTTGCTTTTGGTGGCGCATGCAATAAATACTACGATTTACTCACCCATACCGAAAAAAACTGGCAACAAAATGATTGGGTGAAAATGCGAATGGAACGCATCTTCCGTAACAACATTCCTGAAAATGGTACCGGCAAAGCCAAGACCATCGGCTTAAACCAAACCTTTACCCTGAACCGATTATACCCACTTTACCAGGCATTCTTTGCCAGGCTCGGTTTCAGAATTATCCTTTCCGATCAGGTGGATCAGAGAGGCTTTGAGAATCAGTACTCCTCGTTTTGTTATCCCGTAGAGCTGGCACACGGACTGTTCAGCGATCTGATTGCGAAGGATCCCGATTACATTTTCATGCCCGAGATCTATGAAATGCACGTAACGGGATGCGAAAAGGATCAGAAAGACTCCACGGCCACTTGTGTCTTCATCAGCAAAGAAGCCAATTATTTGTCCCAGGCCTTTAAAAGCGATGCACTTGAAAAGAAGCTCATCCATCCTTATCTGAATTTTGCAAAAGGCTTTGCTTCCCAAAGATCGACTTTCCTTGAAGTCGGCAAAAAATTAGGGATCACAAGTAAACGGAAGATCCGAGAAGCCTATGATTATGCGATAACCGTTCAGGAACAAACTGAACAGGAACTGGATGAAATGGGCAAAGCATTTTTACATGAACTCGAGCAGCATCCCGAACAGTCTGCCATCGTACTGATAGGACGGGACTATAATGCCTTCTCCGGTTTTGCAAACAAGGGGATTCCACAGAAATTTGCCTCCCTGGGCTATAAGGTGCTCCCCTATGATTTGCTTTCCAGCGACCATGAGGAGATCATCAGTTATCAGTCATGGGAAGCCGGTAAACGGATTTTGCGGGTCGCCCAGACTATCCGAAAGCACCCTCAACTCTTTGCGGTTTATATCAGCAATTATTCATGCGGTCCCGATTCGTTCCTGATTCCGATCTTCAGAAACATCATGGGGGATAAACCTTCCCTGACGCTGGAACTGGACCAGCATACCGCAGATGCCGGAATAAACACCCGCATCGATGCCTTTCTGGATGTAATCCGTAACTTCAGAAAAACAAACTTCAGCATGAATGGACCGGATTACTCCGGGTTCAAAGCTGCAGAGATTATTAATGTGAACGACCACTCGATATTCAAAGACTCGGAAGGTGAAAAATTTGACCTGAAAGACAGTGGCGTTAAAATCGTGGTACCCTGTATCGGCGACATGGCTGCCGCATTGTTTGCAGCAAGCCTCCGTAGTCTGGGGTATCAGGCTATCGCCTTGCCGGAGATGGAACCGGAGATTCTGGATACCGGTCAAAGGTATACCTCCGGCAAAGAATGCCTGCCTATCATTTTACTGGCAGGTTCATTGATGAATTTCATTGAGAGGCACCGGCTGAACGGAGAGAAGCTGGCCTTTCTCAACATCGGTGGGACCAGTGCCTGTCGTGTTGCACAGTATCCCGTTTTCCTGAATAACCTTGTCAGAACATACAAGATCCGAAATGTGGCCATGTTAACGCTGATTACCCAGGAAGGATATATCGGGCTTTCCAAAGGTTTCCTGCAACGATCGATGGATGCCATTATATTAAATGATGTGCTGGAGGATGTGCGTTCGGGGATCCTGGCCAATGCCAAAGACCCGGTAGAAGGAATAAAGATATTTTATCAGCAATTCAGTTTGCTTGTGGATACCTTTAGTAACGACTACGGCAATCTGTTTAAAGTCCTGAAACAGGTCAGTAAGTATATCTCTTTACATATACCTTACCGGATTCCCGTTAAGGAATCAAAATATATCGCCCTGACGGGTGAAATTTTCATTCGCCATAATCAGTTTGCTCATAAGAAATTAAACCATTATTTTGGCAGCCGGGGATTCATCCTTAAAGATGCCTATATCGCAGAATGGGTGAAATATCTGGATTACGCATGGCGGAAAGGAGTCGACCAGCCCGATTTTTCGATAAAGCAAACCCTCGGACGCTTGCTCCGGGGGCAATACATCTCGTGGGTTGAATCCAAAATTCAACATATCCTTGCCAAAACAGGATATCTCCAAATCCATAAAACAAATGTGGTGGACATCATCAAGCACAGCTTGCATGTGTTGCCGCTGGAATCGACCGGGGAACCTGCCCTGACATTGGGTACGGCTCTCTCGCAAGGGTATGAAAAGTATTGCGGTGTAATCAATATCGGGCCGTTCGGTTGTCTCCAAACCCGTATTGGGGAGGCGGTGTCGATTCCTAACATGAACCTGGGGAGCAAGAAGAAGGTGAAGGATCATCTGAAAATCGCCTACCGGATTCCGGAACAGCTGAGTGAAGAGACCGATATCCCGTTTCTGACCATTGAATGTGATGGAAAAGGGTTTCCCCAAATTATCGAATCGAGACTGGAAACATTCCTGGTCCAGGTAGAAAGGGCTGCCGCGAATATGGAAAAAGCCAGGGAATCCAGGTCGCGATGAGTTACCCGTGTTTACTGCATATTTTGATTTGGATAAGTCGTATCCTGAAGGTACTTTTGTTCTAAAGTGCATCCGGGACCGGAGGTACAGGTAATTAAAATACATTTTAATCATTGGAACTTAAACGGAATTATAAATTGGCTAAACGACTTTTCTGCT
>JAUZOX010000555.1 GCA_030706265.1 Bacteroidota bacterium
ATCTATAAAATTGTAGAGTAGTATTATAAATATATATTGAGTCTTTCATTTTATATCAAACCTCTAAGTTATGCTAAACATTGCACTTTTTGGCCCTCCCGGCGCGGGAAAAGGAACCCAATCCATGCTTTTGCTTGAAAAGTATAATCTGACCTATATTTCAACCGGAGATATTTTAAGAGCTGAGATCAAGGCAAAAACCGAGTTAGGAATTGAAGCAAAAAAACTCATCGATAAAGGGAATTTGGTACCCGACGAACTGATCGTCCAGATCATAGAAAAAAAGATCACGGATAATGCAAACAGCAATGGCTTCCTTTTCGACGGTTTTCCAAGAACAATGGTTCAGGCATATATTCTCGAAGCATTACTGCTAAAAATCAATGCTACCCTGAACTGCATGCTTTGCCTGGATGTTCCCGAAGATGAGCTCATGCGCCGTCTCCTCGAAAGAGGTAAAATATCGGGCCGCTCGGATGACAACGAGGAGGTCATAAAGTCAAGACTCATTGAATATAAAACCAAAACATTTCCGGTCATCGACTTTTATAAAGTCCGTAATCAATACATTCCCATTGAAGGCACGGGAACGGTAGACGAGGTCTTTCAACTGCTCTCAGATGCCATCGATGAAACGCTGACGACAGTATGGCTAAATATCGTATTACTGGGTGCTCCGGGTGCCGGAAAAGGAACGCAGGGAAGATTACTCGCCGAGAAACACAATCTCTATTATATCTCCACCGGTGCCAAATTGCGTCGTGAAGTAAAAATGGGGACTGAGATAGGCATGAAGGCAAAAAAATTCCTTGAAAAAGGAGAGCTTGTCCCTGACGAAATCATCATACAGCTGATTGAAAACGAAATCAAAAAGCATCCGAATGTCAGGGGCTTTGTCTTTAAAGGATTTCCAAGGACCATGCTACAGGCCTATATCCTGGATGGACTTCTGAGACGGCTTAATTCTTCTGTTTCTGTGGCATTGGAAGTTAAAGCGCCCACACTCGAGCTATTCAAACGGCTTTTTTCACGAGGCAAAACCGATAAAGCCCGTTCTTATGACATGACTCCTGAGCTTATTATAGGTCGTCTCGAAGAATACGAACAAAAAACGGCCAGGGTTGTGGAATATTATAAAAAGCAGGGAAAGTACAAGGCTATTGAAGGACTCGGCACTACGGATGAAATCTTCGAAACGCTCACAACGACGGTCGATACGGCATTCCATAAAGCCCGGTAACCATTAACCATCCTAGATTTATTTTTTTTAATTAAAAGCACATGGCATCATCAAATTTTGTGGATTACGTAAAAATATTTTGCCGTTCTGGAAAGGGTGGTGCCGGATCTGTCCACTTTTACCGTGGAAGGGCGATGCCTTTTGGAGGCCCCGATGGAGGAAACGGTGGCCGCGGCGGACACGTAATACTGCGTGGAAACAAGCAGTTATGGACTTTACTCCACTTGAAATACACCAAGCATATTTCGGCTGAAGATGGTGTAAGCGGGAAAGGCGCAGAACAGACAGGGGCCGAAGGAAAAGATTATATCATTGAGGTTCCATTGGGCACCGTTGTGCGTGATGCCGAAACCGGGGAAATAAATCTGGAGATCATCGAACATGGTGAAGAAAAGATATTGCTTCCGGGAGGCCGTGGTGGAAAGGGAAACACCCACTTCAAGTCACCAACCATGCAGGCACCCAAGTTTGCCCAACCCGGAGAAGACGGTGTTGAAGGCTGGAAGATCCTTGAGCTGAAAATACTGGCCGATGTCGCCACCGTAGGGTTTCCCAATGCCGGGAAGTCTACTTTGCTTTCGGTGATCTCCAAAGCCCAACCTGAAATTGCAGACTACCCATTTACGACTCTGACCCCGAACCTGGGCATGGTATCGTACCGGGATGACCGTTCATTTATCATGGCCGATATCCCCGGTATAATTGAAGGTGCCCATGAAGGCCGTGGCCTGGGCCTGCGTTTTCTGCGTCACATCGAACGCAACTCAGTCCTGCTTTTCATGGTCCCCATCACTTCGGAAAGCATTACCAGGGAATACAATATATTGCTGAATGAGCTCAAAATGTACAATCCGGAATTGCTTGACAAACCCCGTTTGCTTGCCATCACAAAATGTGACCTGGTCGAAGAAGCTGAATTAAAAAAATATACCCGCAAAATACCGAAGATCAAACATGTCTTCATTTCAGCTCATACCAACATGAATATTTTAAAGCTGAAAGACATGATCTGGGACTCGATCAACAACGTGCCGGCTTAAAAAAATAAGCACAGGTAAAACGGGCATGTTTATAAAACACGAATGACAATTTCCATGCGCTTTCAATACGACCTGGTTAATCAAATTATTTTCGGATGAAGGGTAAATGACCATTTCACCTCTTTCCTTTTTCAAAGGAAAAGTCAAACCTGCGTAACCCGAGAGTGTTAACAGGTTTGACTTCCAATACCAAATCTCCAATATTATTTTAAATACCTTAACAGCCGAATATTAAACAACTTCCGGCAGCAAATAAGGCGCACGATAATCGCGGCTGAGCATACTGTTTGCTTCTGCTTCGCCTTCACCGATAAACCGTTCGGCTACCGGATCAAATTCAAGCTGACGTCCCAGACGGTAGGAAATGTTACCCAGGTGGGCAAGTGAAGATGACAGGTGACCGGTTTGAACTGGCGCATTCTGAATCGACATGTCACGGGCA
>JAUZOX010000556.1 GCA_030706265.1 Bacteroidota bacterium
ACACGGCGACGCTTTACATCTGGGTGTTTTCGATCCTAAAAGGCCGGGACTCCAGGTTTGGCAGACCCATGAGAACGGAAAAAGAAACGGTGGTGTTGGTGCGACCTTCCGCGATGCCAAAACGGGAGAAATAATCTTCAAATACGGAGCCGTATATGATGTGGGAAGAGGCATGATCGCAGCCATGGATCCAAACATAGCAGGAGCCGAATGCTGGGCATCGGGTTCACCTCTGTATTCATCTACCGGCGAAATACTACCGGCAAGACCTCCAAGGTCAACCAACTTTGGAATATGGTGGGATGGCGACGATCAGCGTGAACTACTGGATGGCAACAGGATAGAAAAATTCGGGAAAGGCATCATTGCTCAACTCGGCAATTATGAGTCAGCCATTGGCTGCAACGGCACCAAGAATACGCCCAACCTGCAAGCCGATATTCTGGGCGACTGGCGTGAAGAGGTCATTCTCCACTCAGCCGACAACAGCAAGCTGATCATCTTCACCACGACAGCTCCAACCAGCCGTCGCATTTACACCCTGATGCACGATCCGATATACAGGCTGGGTATCGCCTGGCAAAACGTAGCTTACAACCAACCGCCGGATGTCAGTTTCTATCTTGGTCCAGGCATGAGCACTCCTCCTACCCCCAAGATCATCCCCTGGCGATAACAAACCAAAGATTTATTTTCAAAGAGGCGCAGTAGTTTGCGCCTCTTTGTTTTATCCATAAGTGACAAAAGGAGGCTCATTTCCATCGCATTCAACAAAGAAGAAGCCTTAAGGAAAATGTTCGCGAAAACAGAGAGCCGAAAATCAGGAAAAGGGCAGCCATAAAATCACTTATTTTATTGGATTTTAAGGATATTGATCGTAACTTTACATTGGCTGGTGCGATGAGCCCATCATTAAATAAATAAGTGGATAAAGATCGCCTCTGTATCAATAACCGGTAATTGTAAATAAAGATCTGGAGAATATGGAAACTACGATGGCCTATTGCGGATTGATATGTGAGAGTTGCCCGATCCATCTTGCGACCCTGGAACAGGATAAATCATTGCAAGAAACGATGCGTATATCGATTGCCGAACAATGTTTCACCTTTTACGGAATGAACATGAGACCTGAGGATATCACCGATTGTGACGGATGCAAAGCTCCTTCAGGTAAGTTGTTTTCCGGCTGCTTAAGCTGCGGCATCAGGAGTTGTGCCAGACAGCGGAACATTGAAAATTGTGCCTATTGCAACGATTATTTCTGTGAACGTCTAAGTGACCATTTTTTACTTGATCCCGAAGCCCAGACCCGGCTTGAAGAAATCCGACAGACCATCCGATCATAAAAGACTTGGTAATCCTTTTACCTTTTTGCAATTCAGCTACCATTTCGTCAACGACAGAGATCTATCGATTTATCCAACGTTTTCTTCCCTTACAACCGTTCTTTTGAAAAACAGCATTGATTGATTCAACGAGGGCAATGGGTACCAGACAACCGATTTTTCGGCACAACAGATGCGATATAACTCAAATAGAGCATTTTAAGTCGATCATAAATACGGTTGACCTCACAAAAAGTATTAAATATTTTCTCCCCGGTTGGGCATATTGAAATATTTCCGAATTTTACTACCCATACCACCCAGCCATCTTACCATAGTTTTTTTCATTAAGCCCTACGATGGAAGAAGTTCTACGTTTGAGAAATATCCTGTTTCGGGCTGTAATGGTATTGTTTTGCATATTACTGGGTAACAGCTCACTACACGCACAATCCATCACAGCAAGTTTCACTCCTGATGCTGCCATTTGCGGTTCGGCAGTGGTAGATTTTAATGCTACCGTCACGGGATCCATTCCGATAAGCGATTTAAGTTTTGATTGGGACTTTGGAGATGGCAAACCGATTACAAACGGTCAAAATGTTAGCCACGGTTTTCCCGTTACCCCCGGGTCCACACACACGCAATCATTCGGATCGCCCGAACTCCCTTTTCATGTGGTGCTCACAGTTACACAGATATCTGTCAATAAAGTGGTCGCAACGGTTACGAAAGATGTAATTGTCAGGCCTGCCCCTATCCCTATATTGGTTGATGCTATTAATCCCCTTAAACCTTTTGATAATTGTGCGAGCAATCCTACAGTCCAAAATCCCAATTATACCGTTACCGTCAATAATCAATCCCAGGATGTCAACACCATTTCGGGTTATCAGATCGACTGGGGTGACGGCTCAGTTGTGACCGCATATACCAGGACAGACTTTCCGGTCACACACAACTATACCAAGCTGGGGCTTTTCAGATTAAAGTTCACAGCTACCGGTGTCAACGGATGTACGGCCACTCAAACCTATACGGTCAAGAACCAGGGCAATCCGGGCATTGGAATCGTATCGGGGGGCAATACTTCGGGATGCGCGCCCATTACTTTTGCATTCAAGATAAAAGGGGTTTCGAACAACGATGCTCAAACCACCTATGTCTGGGACTTTGGAGACGGGATCAAACAAACGTGGACCACCGACTCTATCAACATGAAAGACAGTACCGTTTTTCATACCTACACCACGGGTTCGTGCACACAGCCCAACGGCTATTATGTCGTAAAAATCACGGCGACCAATGCATGCCAAAGTACCGAAGCCAGTGTCGGCGGTGTAAGGGTCGGCGTGAAACCCATTCCGAGTTTCAAGGCATCCAATCTCTG
>JAUZOX010000557.1 GCA_030706265.1 Bacteroidota bacterium
GACCGGAATGGCTTGAGACCTTCGCGTTATGTCATTACAAACAATGACATGATCGTCATGGCTTCGGAAGTCGGAGTCCAGACCTTTGCTCCGCAGGAAATCAAAGCCAAGGGCCGTCTTCGCCCCGGTAAATTATTATTGGTGGATACCCAGCTGGGAATCATCATTCCGGACGAAGAGGTCAAGGCTGAACTGACAAGGCGCTATCCATACAACAACTGGTTGCGGGACAACCGCATCGAAATTGAAGACATCGTTGTAAAGCAACGGGTTTCTTCTTCGATGGGAAATGAGTTTCCGATATACGCCCGTGTATTCGGATACGCCAAGGAGGACATGAAAGACATCATCCTTCCCATGGTTCGGGATGCCAATGAGCCGACAGGTTCAATGGGGAACGATACTCCGATGGCCATCTTCTCCGAAAAGCCGCAACGTTTCTTTAACTATTTCAGACAGATATTTGCACAGGTTACCAATCCTCCCATCGATCCGATCAGGGAAGGGCTCGTGATGTCGCTAACCAATTACATCGGTTCGGCTACGACGAACATCCTGGAGGAGAGTCCGGAACATTGCAAGCTGATCAAGATCGACACCCCCGTCCTGACCAATACCGACCTTGGCAAGATCAAGGACATGAAGCATGAACAGTTTGCCCACAGTGTGATCCCCATGATCTTCCCCGTCAACGAAGGGGTGGAAGGATTCAGGAAGGCAATCGACAATATGCTGGAACAGGCAGAAAAAGCGGTCGACGATAAAAAACACTTTATTATCCTCACCGACCGGATGGTAAGCAACGAAATGGCTCCGATCCCGTCATTACTGGCGGTATCGGCCGTTCATCACCATCTGATCAGGGCACGGAAACGGATGCAGATCGGGATCATTGTTGAGACCGGAGAAGTTCGCGAAGTGATGCATTATGCCTTGTTGCTGGGTTATGGCGCAAGCATGATCAATCCGTATCTTGCTTTTGCCGCCATCGCAGACCTCATCAAGAAGGGAAGTGTCAGCATGGAATATACGGAAGCCCGTCGCAATTATATCAAGGCGGTTGATAAAGGGTTGCTGAAGATCATCTCCAAGATGGGTATTTCGACGCTCAGAAGTTATCATGGTTCTCAACTGTTTGAGGCCGTGGGTATCAGCCAGGAAATCATCGACCGTTACTTCACGGGGACACCCTCACGCATCGGAGGCATCGGCTTCGAAGGCATTTACAATGAAGCCAAGGCATTTCATGAAAATGCCTATACCAGCGACCCGGATGACTTTGCCCTTACGATGGACGGGATCTATACTTTCCGCAAAAACGGAGAGCACCATGCCTGGAATCCCCAGACAATAGGGTTGCTTCAATGGGCCGTACGCAATAACGATTACAAGAAATTCAAGGAGTTCAGTGCTCTGACCGATAAAGAAAATCAACACCCCGTCTTCATCAGGGGCGCCTTGAGATGGAAATCGAATCCGATCGATATTTCAAAGGTTGAACCGGAAGAGGAAATCATGAAACGGTTTGTGACCGGTGCCATGTCGTACGGATCCATCAGCAAGGATGCTCATGAGGCTTTGGCCATTGCCATGAACACGATTGGCGGACGCAGCAACACGGGTGAAGGTGGTGAAAACGCCGAAAGGTTTTACCTGAACACCAGAAGCGCCATCAAACAGGTTGCATCGGGCCGTTTTGGGGTTACCAATAATTACCTGGTCAACGCCGACGAATTACAGATTAAGATTGCACAGGGTGCAAAACCCGGGGAAGGCGGACAGCTGCCGGGTTATAAGGTGGACAAGATCATTGCCAAATTGAGGAACTCAACGCCGGGCATCACCCTGATCTCTCCCCCACCCCACCATGATATTTATTCCATCGAGGACCTGGCTCAATTGATCTATGACCTCAGATGCACGAACCCATCGGCCAAGATTTCGGTGAAGCTGGTTTCGGAGCAAGGGGTTGGGACCATTGCAGCAGGAGTTGCAAAGGCCTATGCCGACCTGATCGTGATCAGCGGTTGCGAAGGAGGTACCGGAGCCAGTCCTACCAGCTCCATCCGCTATGCAGGACTGCCTGCAGAGCTGGGTATCGCCGAAGCGCACCAGACGCTGGTACTGAACAACCTTCGCGGAAGGGTAAAACTGCAAACTGACGGACAGTTGAAGACCGGACGGGATGTGGTCACCATGGGGATGCTTGGAGCCGAAGAATTCGGCTTTGCCACTTCCGCCCTGATCACACTTGGATGCGTGATGATGCGCAAGTGCCACCTCAATACTTGTCCTGCCGGGATTGCCACCCAGGATGAGACACTGAGAAAACGCTTTACGGGCCGTTCAGAACATGTTGTCAACTTCCTTCGTTTTGTTGCACGCGAGGTCCGGGAATATCTGGCCGATATGGGCGTGAGGAAATTTGACGACATCGTGGGCCGCAGCGATCTGCTCTATCAATACAAGGATGTGGATTCAATGCCGGTTAAATCGAAGGACATTGATCTGAGCAGGCTGATTTATTTCCCGGAGGCTTCGAAAAAGAATGTATTGCGTTATACCAAACATAATGTAAACACCATCAAGGACATGATGGACCATCGTCTGATCCGGGAAGCCAACAAGGCCATCAAGAATGGTGAAAAGGTCTGGATTGCACACGATATCCGTAATGTGGACAGAACCATTGGAGCCATGCTTTCGGGAGAGATCTCC
>JAUZOX010000558.1 GCA_030706265.1 Bacteroidota bacterium
TACCAGCTGGAATATAAAGAGGGCAATGACTGGAAGGTGATCTTTACGGGGAAGACCATCGGACAGGGTTTCATGAAGTCATTTCCAACGGTTGAAGCACAACAGTTCAGATTAAATATTCTTGAAGCTAAGGCTACGCCTTTTATCAGCGACATGCAGCTGTATAAAGACCTTTAAAAAGGGTTAAACTAAAAAAGACCGGTCAATCCTTGTTGGCCGGTCTTTTTTTTATGTGATATTTTTAAGAATCAACCTTATCTGGGCTTACGATTGGCCCCCAGCTTCATGATCATTCCGATTCCAAATGCCTGTTTAGCCTGCAGACGGGGCCCCTGGCCGATTTGTACTTTTTTCCCGTCTACCATGCTATAGATCGGCACCATGATGTTGTTGTCGTATAGAAACCTGGAGTTAAAAGTGGTTGAAAAGATACTGTTGATCATGAAGTTGATATTTGTTTCGAAGTCCACGTCCATGTTCCAGCGGTTATCCACATCTTCATCCATGTAATTATCGTATAGGGCCAACCTGGAATCGAGTACGATATTCTTCATGATTTCATATTTAACCTTGGCGTTGAACGATAGTCCCAGTTCAGGCTTGATGGGTTCGCCGTGAAAGACGATATTGCCTACCGAGTCCTTTATTGCTTTTCTGACGCCATAAGCACCCGCATCAGCAAGTTTTTGGTCCAAAACAAAGGTGAACTTACCCGATGCCGGAGACATGAAAAGGGACAGGTGAGGATTGGGCTGATAATCCATCCCCAGGGAAAGGGTCAGGTATCCGGGTGCAAAGAAACGGGATACTTCGTTAATTCGGTTGGGATAGTTGTAACCAGGGGCAAACTGGGACTTTAAGTTTAGAAAAAGGGAATAATTCCAGAATTTAACAGCCTGATAATTTAACTTTGAATTGATTTCAAGCCGGTCTTCCATTTTCATCAGTCCTTTATCTTTGCTATCGATCATGCCAAAGCTGAAGATGCCGGAGTTGTCAAAAGTGACATTTTTCTTTTTATAATAAGCGGTTGGAGAAAATCCGGCTGTACCCGAAAAGGCATTCTCGCCACCGGCAACCCAGTTTGAAAAGGATATCTGGTTGAAATTCATGTTTGTAGTCCCTCCAAACTTCCAATATCTAACCTTGGGCTGAATTTTAACGGTATCGATTATAGATTCATCGGGTATGCCTGCAAATGCCTGACTATTAATATATATTGTAAAGACGAGTGCAATTAAATAAAAACGTTTCATTGTGATAAATCTTATTACTTAACCGATGATCAAAAATAGATAATTCTGGCCCAAATGCATCAATTTTCTTGCCAGAAGTCTTACTTATGAAGTAAAACTTAATATAGCGGATTATTTTAACGGTGCCGGGTATTGAAACATATTTGAAAAGATAAATGTAAGTTATTGTGATCTTAATGTTTTAGGTTCATTGCTCCTGCCTGCTTTTTTTATTTTGCCTTATTCTTTTTCTGTTTGGAGGCTCCTCTGGAGTACGGCACTGCGGATTGCCCCGTAAACTCGCCACGAAGGAATTTATAATATCCGGCTATGGCGATCATGGCGGCATTGTCGGTAGTGAACTGGAATTCAGGTATGAATACTTTCCATCCTTTGGTCTCCTGCATCTTAAGCATGGCATTTCGGAGACCTGAATTGGCTGAGACGCCGCCTGCAACGGCTACCTGGTTAATTCCTGTCTGTTTGACAGCCTTGGAAACCTTATCCATTAATATGGAAATAATCGTATACTGAATGGAAGCACATAAATCAGAACGGTGTTTGTCAATGAAATATGGGTCCTCTTTCAGCTGGTCGCGTAGAAAATACAGGAAGGAGGTCTTCAAACCGCTAAAGCTAAAGTCAAGGTCCCGGATGGAAGGCTTGGGAAAGGCAAATGCAGCCGGATCACCTTCTTTGGCATATTTATCGATGAAGGGACCGCCCGGATAGGGCAGGCTCATGATCTTGGCTGCTTTGTCAAACGCCTCTCCGGCAGCATCGTCGATAGTCTGACCGATCACTTCCATGTCAAAATAATCACGGATGATCACAATCTGAGTATGCCCTCCCGAAACGGTCAGGCAGAGAAAAGGAAACTCGGGGAGCACTTTATTGCCATCCTTGTTTTGGATGAAATGGGAGAGGATATGACCCTGCATATGGTCGATTTCGATGATGGGTATATTGAGCCCCATGGAAAAAGCTTTTGCAAAAGAGGTCCCTACCAGCAAAGAACCCAGTAGTCCCGGTCCACGGGTAAAAGCCACTGCTGATAAATCCTTTTTTTCGATTCCGGCCTTTTTCAAGGCGCTGGCAATAACCGGAATGATGTTTTGCTGGTGCGCCCTTGAAGCAAGTTCGGGCACCACGCCGCCAAATTCGGTATGCACAGCCTGATTGGCTATCACATTTGACAGCATTTGATTGTTTAACAAAACTGCAGCAGAGGTATCGTCACACGATGACTCAATACCCAGAATATATGTATCTTTCACTTTTTGATTAAATTAAAAATAAATGTTGAAAAAACTTCCATGCCGGTCACCCTTCATTTATTGTGTTAATCCTACCTGTCCCGTACACTGCCAAAAACTCTTAATAATTAATAAATATTGGCTTTTCCGGTAAAAAATTGCCATATTTGTAAACTGTTTAGGGGACCATCCGTTTCTTTACTTCGTTACCCAAAACCAATATGAA
>JAUZOX010000559.1 GCA_030706265.1 Bacteroidota bacterium
CTTGAAAGCCGGATTGCAACCTATGCTTCTCCTCAAAGTAAGGTTATTCCAAATCGGGAATATATTGTTGACCGTTTTTTAAATTTTAAGAAAAGATTTCATTCCGGTCAGGTAAATCGTCCCGAGAATTGGGGCGGATATTTGGTCATTCCTCAAAGCATTGAGTTCTGGCAGGGCGGAGTTGCCCGTCTCCACGATAGGATACGTTATTTTTTGAAAGACGAAAAATGGATTATCGAAAGGCTGGCGCCATAAAATAAAAAAGCACTTCCGATTTAAAACTCCGGAAGTGCTTTTTTTATGGTCTCAATCTATTTGATTTACAGTTTTGGGATGGCAGCATAAAAGTCATCAATTGTTCCGTCATTCATCACCGTTTCAATGATTTGTCGTCCTAACGGATGGAGTTCGGGAACAAGGAATTGTTCCAATTCCTGTTTGAAGAAGCCGGTCAGGATTTCCGCGCCCTTGAGGTATCCCTCTTGCCCGACGTAATGTTGTTTGTCAACATTCAACAGATAGGGGGGAAGGTTCACTCCGGAAATCTTGACATGTTCCGGAACGTATCCCAGTAACGGACAAAGGGCAGGCTGCAGATGTTCCGGTTTGAATTTTGCGGTGCCACGCCGTGCAAAATATTCGCGGGCGATCCACTCCGGCATAAATCCGACTTTGTATGAACCAACGTATTGATTTGGAACCAGGATATAACGTGTTGATTGGGTGTTCACAATCTGATCAAGCAGCAGGTTGGCCTGGGTTACCATCTTTCCGGTTGCAAACGGCCAGAATGAACCTACTCCTTCGCTGGAGAGCGATGTGCCGCCGATGATACTGGGATTATTATGGCCCCGTGGTGCCACTAATCGCCACAGCCATGCAAGGGCAGGGGGTAAAATGTGCAGGTAGCCTATAATTCCATAGTTCGGATTTTCATTGGTTGACGGCGGAGTGCGGACCCCAAAGCTGCGTAAATCCACCTGTACCGGTTCGGTGATTACATTTTTAAAAAAGTGGCGAGGTACAACAACACGTGGATTTGGACAAGGAACACCGGGCGAATCCATTGTATGCTCCCAAAGAAGACAGGTTGCATTGGGCTTGCCGTCAAGATTAAAGAAAACCAATGGTTCGGGTGGATGAATCGTCAGTTTCTCCAGGTTAGGATCCGAACCATATTCCTTGACCTGATCCAGACGCAGGAACCAACCGTATTCGGCATCGGTGATAACCAGCTTATTGGAATTATCGGTTTGAAGCAGCGGATGGCAAAGCGCCATATCATCCGTAATGGGTTGAAGATCGCAGGTGTCGGCAATAGAAGCCAGAATCTTTTCTTTGGTCACGATATTTTGTCCGAGGCACACTCTACCATCGGATTCACGACGGACTTCTTCAAGAATTTCGCTCTTTCCCGAACCGCTTGCCCCTTCGTGCATCATCACGAATTCGTTATCGTAAGGTGTAGTCAACTTTACACTCGCACCGTGAAGTGTAAGCCATCCCTGAATCTCGCCGATATGGAGCAGGAATCCGTACACCCCTTTTTTAGCAGAGGGGCCGGGGTAAAGATTGAATGAAAAAAGTTCATGAACTTCCTCTGTCCGGTTGTGGACCACAACCTGTTCTCCCTTGAAATGAGTATGCCGGAATGTAGGCGCCAAAAAGATAATGGCTACCGGTTTAAAGTCATCCGGTATCTGACTCTTTGGGATGAATCCCTGTAAATCTGCAAGGCCGGCAGCAAAGAAACCGGCATTTTCAGGTGCAATCAACAGTGCAGGGAATCCGAGATTAACGCCTCCCGCCATGAAGGGAACGATAATCAGGGTTTCCTGATTTTTAAGCCAATTAAAAGTCTGTTGTCTTAAATCGGTAAAGTCTTCACCATAACGCTCAAAATACTTGGCCTTATCGGTATCTTGTTCGTCTGCTACAACAAGGCAATCCGGGTCACGGCGACGCATGTATATATCTTCATAATTCACAGAAACGCCATTTTTGCATCTGGTCACAGTAGCCTCTACTATTTTTCCGTGGTTTTCTACATCATACTCAACTACAAAAACGTCCTCTTTGGATCCGCACATCGCCAATTCCTGAAGCTCCATTCTGGATTCAGGAAAGATTAGCTTCTTGTCCACCAAAATATTTTCTACCTCGGATGTCAGGATCAGCTTATTTCTGATTTCGGTCTTCATATTTATACTTATTTATTGGTTTTAAACAACATTCTTTGTGCATGCAACCGCCGCGAATGCCCATCATATCGATGCATCATGCTTTTGGTTGATCTTATCTTTCAAACGAAATTTGCCTGATTCTAAAGACAAGTATTCTTAATTTGGGCTTTTTGAAAAGTGAATTAAACGCGATGAAGTGCGAAAAAGAATTCTCACCCAATTCTTGTAAAAACGATGCAAAATTAAGCATACTAAAACAATTTTACTAAGTACAGAAACAGACAATTTGTTAAATATTTAACGATTGATCGATTAAGGTTTTAAAAATCAGTAATAAACAAAGAGCTGTGTGCCTGGCTGATGTTATAATGATAAACATCGGCAACTTGGTTTTGTTTTTTATAGTTTTGAATAGTAGTATTTTTTCGGATATTAATTTGATTAAAACATTATTGAATGAAAAGTTTTTGTTATAGTTTGTTTGCCTTATTCCTTTTGTTTACCGGC
>JAUZOX010000056.1 GCA_030706265.1 Bacteroidota bacterium
AAAAGAAAGTTTCAATATCAACCTTTTACATGAAAATGATGATAACTTCTTCTCCACTATCCGGAAAAAACTGCTTTGGGGCCGGGACATCCGGAACTAAGTTAATATGCCTTAAAGGTTTCTGGCGGTATTATCCTTTTTTTTGCTAATTTTACACGCGGAATAAGTTATGAACCCGAGCAAATACGCAAAACACTGCCATCGATGAACATCATCCATGCGATCGATCTAATACAAATTTTTTACGCATGACAAAGCTGTTTACTGTAATGCTGATTCTTTTCCCTTCAATCGTCATTTTCGCACAGAGAGGGGATGTAGGTTTATTTGCCGGTGGCGCATACTATACCGGTGATTTAAACCCGGGTAAACCTTTTCAAAAATACTCACCTGTCGCGGGAGCCTTTTACCGGTACAATTTCACCGACAGGCTCGCATTAAGGACCGGCTATTCATACGCCACTTTGATATCGTCTGACTTCCAAAACAGGGGATTGTCATTCAAAACAAATTTGAATGAAGTTTCCACTCAGTTTGAAGTCAACTTTAGTGAATTTGGAATCAAAGTGGATGAACATAATTTGAGTCCATATATTTTTGGCGGGATCGGATATACCTGGTTTACAGCACACAAAGACAGTGTTGGGGTAAAAAGTTCGGTTCAAACCAACATCACTTCATTTCCTTTTGGAATGGGTATCAAATATAATCCATTGGAAAATGTGAGCATGGGCCTTGAATGGGGCTTACGCAAAACACTGGGGAGTGATGCAGATAAGATTGACAATGTTTATGAGTCCGGAGTAAGGGTCTCAAACGCAAAAGATTGGTATGCATTTGCCGGCTTTTGGATTTCGATTCGGCTTAATTTATTTAACTCGGAACGATGTGAAGAGCTCAGGGTGCGTTAACAAACATTAACAAAAAACATTTTAATAATCAAGCATTTATTCATTATTTAGCTCATATTTTCGACAATGAGTTTCAAAGAAAAAATTGACCTGAAACGTTTACCCCTTCACATTGCCGTGATCATGGACGGGAATGGCAGATGGGCGAAACAAAGAGGAAAATTAAGGGTGTTCGGGCATGAGAGCGGTGTTATCGCAGTGCGCGAAACGGCTGAGGCATGTGCTGAAATTGGAGTTAAATTTCTAACCTTGTATGCCTTTTCAACCGAAAACTGGAATCGCCCGAAGAAGGAAGTTGATGCCTTGATGAGTTTACTGGTAAAATCATTGAATAAGGAAACCAAAACACTGATGGATAACGACATCCGTCTTCGTGCCATTGGTGACCTTTCTCAACTTGACCCCCAGTGCCGCCAACAGCTTCAGGAAACAATCGAAGTTACCAGTGGCAATCGCAGAATGGATTTAAACCTGGCATTGAGCTACAGTGCACGTTGGGAAATCACCGAAGCCACCCGAAAGATTGCAGAACTGGTGAAAGCAGGTGAATTACTTCCTGAGAATATCAACCAGGAACTCTTCTCATCTATGTTAACAACTAAAAATATTCCTGACCCGGAGCTGCTCATTCGTACCAGCGGTGAAAACCGGATCAGCAACTTTCTGCTTTGGCAAATAGCCTATTCAGAACTTTATTTTACTCCCGTTCTTTGGCCTGACTTCAGGCGGGAACACTTGTATGAAGCTATTTATGAATTCCAGCATCGCGAACGTCGCTTTGGAAAGATTAGTGAACAAATTAATCCCCGCATTAAATAATGATTTTGAAGAAATTACTAACCACACTCGCATTAGTTTTACTCTGCTTTGGCATCAAAGCCCAGGTAAAAGATTCCACTCTTGATCTTTCAACGCCGAAGACTTATGAAATAGGCGGAATTACAATATCAGGGATAAAACATCTGGATGAATCAGTTCTTGTCAATGTCAGTGGACTAACGGTGGGCGATAAGATTGAAATTCCGGGCGAACCCATTAAACATGCTATCCAGATGTTATGGGCACAAAACTTTTTTGAGAATGTCAAGATTTCATATACCAAAATCGAAGGGGATAAGATCTATCTGGACATTGAGTTGTCCGAACGTCCGCGTCTCTCAAATTTCGTTTTTAACGGCATCCGTAAAACCGAGGCTGATGATTTGAACACCAAGATCAAGCTCGTTCCGGGAGATGTCATTACCGAAAATCTTTTAATGCGTGCCAAAAATACGATCCTTAAACATTACAACGAAAAGGGTTTTTTGAATACGTATGTGAATATCGTACAGACTCCGGATAAGACCAAGGATAATTATAACCACCTGATCTTTAATGTTCAAAAGAACCACAAGGTCAAAATCCACGAAATTCATATCGTGGGAAATGAGGAAGTTTCGGCACTGAAACTCAAAGGGGCACTCAAGGACACCAAAGAGCAGGGCAAACTCAAACCTTTCGGCTTTTTAGATGATCTTATCAGGGGCTCGATTGCCACCATTGCAAAAGGAGAATTCAAGTTTTCGGAACCCGCTCAGACCGCTGCTGAAAATAATTTCAGAATGACTTTTCTGAAGGCCTCAAAATATATTCCCGAAAAATTTGTAGACGATAAAGCCAAGATTATCGATAAATACAATGAATTGGGTTATCGTGATGCGAAACTGATAAGCGACACCATCGTAAGAAATATTGACAACACGATTGACCTTACCATAAAGGTTGATGAGGGACCCAAATATTACTTCGGAAACATAACCTGGATAGGGAATACGATATACCCCTCTGCTTTTCTGGGCCAGGAGCTTGGCATCAAAAAAGGGGATGTCTATAACATGAAGGAGCTTGAAAAGAACATCACCTATAATCCAAACGGAACAGATGTCAGCGCACTGTACCAGGATAACGGATACTTATTTTCGCGTATCATCCCTATTGAAACCCGGATCAATAATGACTCCATTGACGTAGAGATGCGTGTTCAGGAAGGCAAAGTTGCAACCATCAACAAGGTTACGATCAGCGGTAATACCCGGACAAACGACCATGTCGTGCTGCGTGAAATGAGGACCCGTCCCGGCCAGCTCTATAGCCGTGAAAAGCTGGTAAGAACCATGCGTGAAATTGGCCAGTTAAAATACTTTAACCAGGAAAAGATCAATCCGGATATGGTTCCAAACCAGGAAAACGGAACAGTCGACATCAACTGGAAAGTTGAAGAGACCTCTTCGGACCAGATTGAACTCTCGGGAGGTTGGGGATATAACCGTGTCATTGGTACACTGGGCCTTACCTTCAACAACTTCTCTTCACGAAACCTGTTTAATCTCGGTGCTTATCGGCCTGTACCAACCGGTGACGGACAAAAAGTGAGCCTTCGCCTTCAATCCTATGGAGCAGGATATGTGAGCTACAGCGCTTCATACATGGAACCCTGGCTGGGTGGCAAGAGACCGAATTCATTCAGTATCTCCTATACCCATTCAGCCTTCACCAATGGG
Source organism: Bacteroidota bacterium (assembly GCA_030706265.1). Lineage (GTDB taxonomy): Bacteria > Bacteroidota > Bacteroidia > Bacteroidales > Cfx3-03 > Cfx3-03. Next base: position 3,452 of record JAUZOX010000056.1, read on the forward strand.
TTAGACAAGTCAGATCCCACATTCCAGAGTTTCAAGAATCAGGGGTTGACTATTGGATTAGGAAAACGGTTGCAATGGCCCGATGACTTTTTCCAGCTTTCACAATCCATTAATCTGCAGTTCTATTCTCTAAAGAACTATGCCAGTTTAATTCCGGTAGGGAATGGAAACGGATCATTCAATAACTTTAATTACGAACTGAATTTTGGCAGGTCTTCTACCGACTTTCCAATGTACCCACGCAGTGGCTCTGAAATTTATCTTGACCTTAAGCTGACGCCACCCTATTCCACGTTCAGCAAGTTGGATTATTCAAAGGATGAATCGACTATGAAGGATGCGGACAGATATGCATGGGAAGCGGAAAAATACAAATGGATTGAATACCACAAGTGGAAATTCAGTGCTTCATTCTACAAAGAAATAATTCCGAAACTGGTTATTTCACTCAGAACCCGTAATGCATTCCTGGGTAATTACAATTCAAAACTGGGTAACACCCCATTCGAAAGATATTACATGGGAGGGGATGGTATGACACAGTATGCCAATTATGACGGCCGCGAAATCATTGGTTTCAGGGGTTATGAAAATGAATCCGTCACACCGCGTGACCAAAATGGCAACGAAGTAGGTGCTAGCATTTATGAAAAAGGGACTCTTGAGATCCGTTATCCCTTATCGCTGAATCCAAGCTCTACCATTTATGGGATGGGATTCCTCGAAGCAGGAAACTCATGGGAAACGTTCAAACAGTTTAATCCATTCGATGTTAAACGTTCTGCCGGTTTTGGTGTCAGGGTATTTCTCCCGATGTTTGGGATGCTGGGTCTTGACTGGGGTTATGGTTTTGATGCGATCCCCGGACAACCAAGTGCCAATAAGGGACACTTCCACTTCTCAATTAACCAGTCTGTCGATTAACATAAAGAATATAAAATCTGCCGGTTAGTTCCATTTCTGGCAGATTATTTGTTTTACATATTCCAACTTTTATAAAGAAAACGGAGGAAAAACAGATGAAAAGCACTAATAAAATATCTATCGGAATTGCGGGGATTCTGGTGACGGCATGTTTCTGTTTGTTTGCAGGAATGACTGTGCAGGCACAAAAATTTGCATATGTAGACACCGAATACATACTGAGCAAAATTCCGGATTACAAGATCGCCCAAACCCAAATCGATGACATTTCATCCAAATGGCAGAAGGACATAGAAGGCCGTTTTGCCGAAATTGATAAAATGTACAAGACCTATGAAGCCGATGCGACGATGCTTCCCGAAGAGATGAAACGCAAAAGGGAAAATGAAATCATCAATAAAGAAAAAGAAGTAAAGGATCTTCAGAAACAACGTTTTGGCCAGAATGGCGACTTATTCAAAAAGAGACAGGAACTCATCAAACCTATTCAGGATAAAGTCTACAACGCAATTGAAGCCGTATCAACACAAGATAATATCGCTATTGTTTTCGATAAAGCCAGTGGTGCAACCATGATTTATACGAACAATAAATTTGATATAAGCGATGAAGTGCTTAAGAAACTTGGAATCACGAATGGAAACCAGCAGACCAATCCCCCTGCTAACCAACAAAATAAACCTGTGACCCGTTAATTTTTTATTTTGAGTCGGGATTTCAATTAAATGTTTAATTTTGTCTAAAACCTAAAACGATTAACTAACGAAAAGAGAAATGAGAAGTTTATTGAGAATTGTAATTGTATTTGCATTGATCGGTTTTGTAGGATCAGCAAGTGCCCAAACCAAAGCCCAGAAGATTGGTCATATTGATTTTGCAAAATTGTATCAAATGATTCCAGGTCAAGATACCATCAAGGCAAAGTACGAAAAATATCAAAAGGAATTAAGTGATGAATTCAACAAGAGTCAGGCTGAATATACCGCAAAATTAGATGAATTCCAAAAAGGCGAAGCCACGATGTCGAATATCATAAAACAAACCAAACAAAAAGAAATCCTGGATATCCAACAACGTTTACAGGCATTTCAGGAAAGCGCCCAACAAAGTCTGCAGACTAAACAAAATGAGTTGATGGCTCCAACCATTGCCAAGGCAAACAAGGGTATTGCCGATGTTGCTAAGGAAAACGGTTTTAGCTATATCCTCAACACTACCGATGGCGTTTTACTTTATTTTGACGGTGGCGATGACATCATGCCTTTAGTAAAAAAGAAACTCAACCTGAAATAATTAACATCGAATTCCAAAAACAAGAAAGGCTGTCTCGGATTTTTCTGAGACAGCCTTTCTTGTTTTTAGATTTAATCAATCGAGATGAATCGGCTTAAAGGATTGCTCTTGATTTAGAGGAACGGAAAGATAGGATTTTCCCCTCTTATCCTCACTTTTGAGGTGCCGCCTGCGTTGGAATTTATCTGACCTTTATCACATCGAAGCCTTGTCCATAGACCCCCATCACACTCGATACGGACATGAATGCGTTTGCATCAATAGCTTTAACAGCCCTGAAGAAATAAGGCAATTCCGTTTTACGCATCAATATCATCAAAATATCCTGCTCACTTTTCGAATACCATCCGGTTCCTTTAACCAGTGTTACCCCCCGCTTTAACTCATTGACCACTGTGTCGGCTATCAATTCGTTTTTCTGTGAAAATATAAATATCTGAACGGTTTGATTTGCACCTGTCAATACCAGATCGACCACATAGGAGCCAATGGCCATGACGACATATCCATAGACGATATTTTCAATGTGTTGATAAATAAGGTATGAAGAAGTGATGACGCAAACATCAAAATAGAGAATTACTTTCCCGGGAGTTATGTTGCGATATTTGTTGATGATCATGGCAATGATATCGACACCACCGGTGCTGCCACCCTGGGTAAAAACAATTCCGATGCTGACGCCATTGAGGATCCCTCCGATGATCGCTGCCATAAATCGATCTTTCACGATCGGTTCGTGGATAAAGTATTGCAAGAGCGAAAAGGCCCCCACCATCATCAGGATCGAAAAAATGGATTTAATGCCAAACCCAACCCCCAAAATACGGATAGCCAAAATAATGAGAATGGTATTAAAGATCAGAATTCCAACTGCAACCGGAATGCCTGTAGACAAATACAGGAGGGATGAAATCCCGTTTATACCACCACCCACAATATGCGAAGGTATCATAAATCCCATCCATGCTATTGCATTAATGAAAACGCCAAGCGTGATGATGGAATAAGCGCGGACTTCCGCGAATAGTCGAACTTCTTTTGCCATTTGGGATTGATTTTTTCTTTGTAAATTTCGTTAAAAGAGCCGTAACAAATTGATCGTTACGGCTCTATTTTTTTAAAATAAGATTCAATAACAGGACAAGAAAAAAGCAGCCCTTATTTTACTACGACTTCATCAACCAGTACCCGCGGATCACGCGCACTTTTGCTTTCAGCCTTAATGATTACACGAACATAACGTGCTTTTGTTGAATTTAAAATCGTCGCAAAATTCTTGATGTTTGTGTTGTTATAATCGTTTGTCGCATCATTTTTAACAGTTGTAACAACCGAGTAAATATTGTTATCCGGAGATATCTGAAACTCTACAGAGTTTGGCATCACAAAATCGCGGTCCTTGATCGTCATAAAATTAAGAGCAATCGACTTAAGCGAGACTGCTTTTTTCAAATCGATCGTAATCTGATTTTCTTTTCCCTGAACCGTGTTCCAGATTGATTGATCCGAATCCAATGCACCACAGAAGCCATCAATGAGACCGGGCATAGCGACCGCTTTTAAATTAGGCCGGTCGGTGCAAAGAAGGGTTGCATCGGTATAGGCTGCCAGGTGAGGCTCAACAATTCGGTTGACTATTTTACCTTTCAATTGTCCATCTATAAATATTGCCGCATTCAGCTTTGCGCTATTTTTAACCTTTATGGGCTTAGTGGCAACGGCAGAACCCGGCGTTGCCAGGTTTCCATCCACATTATAATGAACGATCATATCAGGCCTTTCTGATTCGAGATTGACCTTCAGATATTTTCCTACCTTATAGGCTTTGGCACTGACTTCAACGTTGGTAGAACCCTGAGAGAAAGTAAGCCCCATAACAGAAAGACGTTGAATATTATTGTCCAGCCTATTCCGGAAATCATACCAGTTTTTCTTTTCCTTTGGAGTCCACACGATTTCAGACAGTGCAAACAAGCGTGGAAGCAACATGTATTCAACATTGGTGGGCTTTTTCAGATATTCTGTCCACATCTGCGCCTGGGCCCCAATAATATGCTTTGATTCTTCGGAGTTAAGTTCGGCCGGAATGGGCTCAAATCCATAGACCGATTTTAACGGCAGGTATCCTCCGATTGCCAAAGGCTCAGTCTCAGGATCGGCCTGATAGTGATCAAAATACAAACTGCCATTTGCTGACATGATCACATCGTGTTTCTGCTTGGCAGCTGCCACGCCACCGGATATTCCACGCCATGACATGACAGTTGCTTCAGGGGCAAGCCCGCCTTCCAATATCTCATCCCAGCCAATGATCTTACGTCCTTTTGAAATCACGTACTTTTCAATCCGTTTGATGAAATAACTTTGTAATTCATGTTCGTCTTTCAACCCTTCGGCTTTCATCAGTGCCTGGCACTTAGGGCACTCGTGCCAACGGGTTTTGGGCGCTTCATCACCGCCAATGTGAATATACTTGGAAGGGAACAGCGCCATTACTTCGTCCAGAACATCCTGCAGGAACACATAAGTAGAATCGTTTCCGGCACAATAGATATCATTAAACACTCCAAAACTTGTGGCGACTTTAAACGGACCACCTGTACAACTCAATTGAGGATAAGCGGCTAACACGGCAAGAGAATGTCCCGGCATTTCTATTTCAGGGATGATAGTGATAAACCGTTTCGAAGCATAATCAACGATATCTTTAATCTGATCCTGTGTATAATACCCCCCATGTGGAATACCGTCATAAGTTTTGTTCCCCCCACCAGCATGTCCGACTATGGTTTCAGCCCGTTGTGAACTGATCTGGGCCAGTTTGGGATACTTTTTGATTTCAATGCGCCATCCCTGGTCTTCGGTCAGGTGCCAGTGGAAAGTATTCAACTTAAACATCGCCATTAAATCAAGATACTGTTTTATGAACTCTACCGGCATAAAATGACGTCCAACATCCAGGTGCATCCCCCTGTAACCAAAACGAGGCTTATCCATGATCTTTACAGCCTGCATTTCCAATTTTATTCCTTCCACTTTAGCGGGACTCATCACCTGGGGAGGCAACAGCTGAAACATACTCTGAACTGCATAAAACAAGCCCTTTGGATTTAAGGCTTCAATTACAACACTCTTTTTATCGACTTTCAGCCGGTATCCTTCCTCTCCTAGCGCCTGGTCATTTACCAGTCTGAAAATAATATAATTCGTTGCTTTTTTGGACAAAGGAGTATTGACAGGATTAAGGCTTACGCTGGATACAGCATTGATCCGGTCCGTAAAAAACCTGGCGACCTGCATTGCTTTTTGATCGGTCGTCGAAACAATGACCTTTGTGATATTATTAATATTAAATGCCCCCTTTGCGATTTTAACCGAAAGTGGTGCCGGTATAATATTGACAGGATTGTTTGCAGCTTTCAATCCTAAAAAAGAAATTGTAAAGATGGTAATGAAAGACAATACCAAAACTTTGTAGCATCTTCTAATCATAATTATTTGATATTAAATGGCTTGAATATATCGCTTATCTTATCTTATTCGAAAATGAAATTATAATTAATTTTATAAACTTCAAACATCTTTATTATAATATTCCAATTATGACAGGTTTATCTTCACCAGAAAGCGGAGCGGGCAAAAGGAGTATGCACTAAATCTGTTTGATTCTATTGATACTCTTAGCTTTACGTATTTTTATTTTTGGACTCTTTTAAAAGTAAATTTACGACATCATCAACTTCTATGCTTTCTATGCACATGCAATTCTTCCCCTCCCGGCATTGATACCGGTATCGGCATTGGTCGAGTTCAAAGTGAAAAGCATTCTCACCCAGGTTTTCCCAGCGCCGCGAAAATACAGGTGCCATCGGGGGGAAAAAACCCACGGAGATCTTTCCCAACGCAGCTGCAACATGCAGCGGACCTGTGCCACTTGCCAACAACCCGTCTGCACTGGCTATAAAGCTTACAAATTCGTCCAAGCTCATCTCGCCGGCCGCATTATGAATGGATGGGAATTGTCGAAACAGTGATTCGAAATTCTCCTTAATAAATTCATTTTCCTTTATGGAACCCGTGAAGATGATATTGAAATCATCCGGTGATAATTTATGGCAAAGATCAATATACTTCCGGGGAGGCCACTCCTTACCATGTCCGTGAGACTTTGGATGTATGATCAGGTTGAACTTACCGGTATTCAGGTATTTATTCAACCTTTGAGGAAGCGGGACCACCTTCTTCATACCATATAAGGAAGGGATATCCTTTTTTTCAATCTCAGAAGGGATTCCCAATGGTTTTAATAATTTGAAGTTAAGCTGGCTTTCGTGAAGTTTCGATCTCCTCCTTGTGAAGTTAACCCTGTGTGTACAATTCCAAAGATGCTGGATTTTATGAAACGATCCGATCCTCACTTTTATTCCCGCCTTACGGGCCAGCGAAGCCAAATCAAGATCAGGAAATACAAAGATAATCGCATCAATATTCAGGTTCTGAAATGATTCCGGATTCCGGATCATTTCATCCCGGTCTATGAATCGGTCAACAAATATTGAAGTTTCGATGACCGACTTAGTGTAAGCCTTGCCAATAAAGAGAATTTCAGCATCAGGATAATATTTCCTGATGATCCCCGCAACCGGTAATGTGAGCACTACATCTCCGATATTGTCTGTACGACTGATCGCTATTGTTTTGAAATCCTTATTCATGGGCCGAATCCTGATAATATTTGAGAGACATATCGGAACCATCAAAGACAGCATACGTAAAATGATGAATCCAGTCGCCCAGAATAATCAACCGGCAATCAGTGCCGATCCTTTCATCCAAAGGCAAATGCTGATGTCCGAAGACAAAAAAGTTGATAGCCGGGTCACTGATTAATTTTTCTTTGCTGAAATGATACAGTCTTTCGTCATTAATTGATCTGCC
>JAUZOX010000560.1 GCA_030706265.1 Bacteroidota bacterium
CTGTTCAGGGTAGCGTGATTTAAAGAGGTCGAGAAATACTTCGCTCAAGAGGGTGGATTGTTTTAAGAGTTCCTCCACATTCTTTCGGTTCATGTTGGGTTTAAGATCCCTGCCGTTTTTCTTTGAAGATGACGGTTCCGGTTCCTCGATACCCGTTCTGCTTTCACTTTCTCTCGACCTGAGGGTGGAAGACGAATCAGGGTTTGTGCTCTCATAGGGTGAATTGGCCTCATGGCGAAGCGGTTTCTTTTCGCCCTCACCGATTGAGTCAACCCCTATGACCGGATGCTGCTGTGAATAAAATGATTTACTTAGCGAATCGATGGAAGAATAAATGGAAGCCCCTTTTTGAAATTTGACCAATTGTTTGGTCACCTCAATTTTTTCAAGTTTGTTGATGGCCGTCGATACGGCATCATTTACACCTCCCTCGAAGAGTGTCTCTCGAACGGTAATGGCGTTTCTGATCCAGTAAAACTGGATGCCGACCAGGGTAATCAGCGCCAGGATTACCAAAGTGATAATAAAATTTAAAAACTTTCTGTTCATTTTCGCAAAAGTACAAGGCCATCAGCCTTATTGACATGGTTTAACAAATTTTAACTTAATTGTCATGTGTTAAATGGTCATGTATTTTCTCCTCTTATTTTTTTGTAAATACCCTTGAATTTGTTGGATTTGTATAATCGTTGAATTTTTTATCTTCAATAATTGCCGATAATGTTCAAACTTAAATTTATTGATTTTGTTGTTTGTTTTTACAAAAGTGACGCCATTATCCTACTTTTCTTTATAAATAAGGAATAAGAAATTAATTTTGTAGTCAATATTCTAAACCTCATTATACATGATTGATTTAAAAGTCGATTTCAGCAATATCCTGGGATTTGTTGATAAGAATAAAGTAGATGCTTTGCAGGCAGAGCTTAACCTGAGTCATCAGAAAGTCTTGAATAAAACTGGTGAAGGTAACGATTTTCTGGGATGGGTAGATTTGCCCGAATCCCTGGAAGAGTCCCTGTTACAAAGCATTGAAAAAGATGCTGCACGGATTTCAAAGATTGCCGATATCTTTGTCGTTATAGGTATCGGAGGTTCATATCTTGGTGCAAGAGCCGTTAACGAAGCGCTGAGCCATCAGTTTTCTCACTTTTTGAGAAGTGAGAAACGTCAACACCCGCATATCGTTTTTGCCGGTAACAATCTTAGTGAGGATTATCTTGCCGATCTGATCGATGTTTTAGATCAAAAGGACTATGCCATGGCTGTTATTTCAAAATCGGGAACAACTACCGAGCCGGCAATAGCATTCCGTATTCTCCGTGAACATATTGAAAAGAAATATGGCAAGGAAGAAGCCCGCAACCGGATCATCGCCATCACCGACAAAGAAAAAGGCGTTCTGAAGAAACTTTCACTCGATGAAGGATACAGTTCATATGTCGTACCTGATGATATTGGTGGGCGTTATTCCGTTCTTACTCCGGTAGGACTTTTACCGATTGCCGTAGCCGGTTTTGATATCCGCAAGATGATCCTGGGCGCAAAAGCCATGCGCAAGGTCTGTATTGCCAATGCTGCCATTTCATCCAATCCTGCTGCAAGTTATGCCGCAGCCCGCACCGCATTGTATCGCAATGGAAAAACCACCGAGATAATGGTAGGCTATCAGCCTTCCCTGGTATTTTTTGTCGAATGGTGGAAACAATTATACGGGGAGAGCGAAGGAAAGCAAAACAGGGGTATATTTCCGGCCGGGGTTACTTTTACTGCCGATCTTCATTCAATGGGACAGTATATTCAGCAAGGTCTGCGCATACTCTTCGAAACCGTCATCTCTGTCGAAAAACCCAGGAGATATCTTTCCGTTCCAATGGACAAGGAAAATCTGGACGGGCTTAACTTTACAGCCGGTAAACGGATATCGGAAGTAAACCGGCAGGCTGAACTGGGGACACTCCTTGCCCATGTCGATGGCGGTGTACCCAACATTATCGTCAACGTACCTGTTATCGATGAAAACATCATCGGTCAGTTGGTTTATTTCTTCGAGTTTGCCTGCGCACTCAGTGGTTATATGCTTGAGGTCAACCCATTCGACCAACCGGGGGTTGAAGCCTATAAAAAGAATATGTTTGCATTATTGGGCAAGCCCGGTTATGAAAAACAGGCTGCCGAGCTAAAGGCCCGTTTATAATTATCCGATTTAATTACCGGTTCAGGATATTGACAAATTTTATTTTTTAAGTTAGAATTGAACTTTTCTTTCGTATCTTTATTATATTTATATAACAAATACAAAAGGAGGTTTCAATGAATGACTTGTTTTTAAAATACATGTCAAACCGATTCATCTCTGAGTACGATAAGGATTTTGCTCAGCGCGGTAAATCGGAACCTGGTCCGGTAATTACTTTTTCCCGCGAAACAGGATGTTCTGCCTCTTTGATTTGCAAAAAACTGTATGATCAGATTCAGGCCAATTTTTACAAGGACAGTATGAATCCGGGGCCCTGGAGACTGATGGATAAAGAGGTGCTTCAGATGGCGGCCAAAACCCTGGAGATCAACCCGCTTGAGCTTAACTACGTATATACGCATGTAGAACGCAAAGCGATTGCTGAAATGGTCTCTTCGTTATCCTCAAAGTATTATTACAGCGACCGGAAAATTAAGCTTACGATCATC
>JAUZOX010000561.1 GCA_030706265.1 Bacteroidota bacterium
ATAGTGATTATACAACAGCAGAGGCGCAATGATATGTGCCTCTGCTGTTGTATAATCACTATTAACCTTATAGAATCTGATGGCTTTTCTTCCAGTTGTCGGTATAGGCAATGATATCCGGCATAAACAACCTGAATTCTTCTTTAAAAATCCCGTAATTGTCGATCAGAAAAGCCGTAGCCTTTTCCATACCCGAATTGAACTTTGCCCTGGACGACAATCCGTTTAAGGCTCTTCCCAGTCCTTCTGTCTTTGCATAAGCTGTCAACCAGTTATTGCTGATCATATGGGGAAGCATGTGTTGGGTCCGGGAAGGCATTATTCCAAAGTAGGGGAGGAGCCGGTCAAATATGTCCCTGGAGAAAATATCAAGCGAAATCGGATGGTATTCAGACCATAACGAAGCCAGGAAATGATCGTAGTACATGTCGATGATCACACTTGCGTAACGGCCAAAATCGCCGTTCAGTCTTCTGACCCCTTGTATAATCATGGAATGATGATCGGTATAATGGTCAATGGCACGATGTAATCGTATGCCATTGATCACTCCCGGGGTATATTCGAGCTGCGCTTTGCCCTTGACGTGATCTGCGATAAAGTTGCCAAGAATTATCTCATCATCGTTTCCGGATAAAAACAAATGGCCTAAAAAATTCATGCGCGAATATTAAAAATAAGACAGAAAAATTTCTTCTTAAACAATCAATTATACCTTGGGTTCATCTTTTCAAGTTATTGAAAAAGATATTAGCTTTGTTGAAAACAACGAACCATGGTGTAAATTATTTCATACGAAAATAATTTGTATTAAATTGGTCGTATGGAACTCGCATGGATGATTTTCATCGGTGTTTATGATTTTCAATCATGCTCGTTTCATACGTAAATAATTTGTATTAAATTGGTCATAGGGAATATGCAAGTATGCTCGGTTCATCGGTGTTTGTGTTTTAAAACATGCTCGTTTCACCAGAAAACTTTAATGATATGCAAAAATTAATGCTATTGGGTGATGAAGCAATCGCTCAGGGGGCAATAGACGCAGGTTTGAGCGGCATTTACGCTTATCCCGGAACTCCTTCAACTGAGATTACCGAATATATCCTACAATCAAAAGAAGCCAAAGAAAAGGCAATTCGTGCCGGGTGGTCAGCCAACGAAAAGACAGCCGTAGAGAGTGCTTTGGGTATGTCGTATACCGGGAAGCGGGCCATGACGTGTATGAAGCATGTGGGGCTCAATGTTGCTGCGGATCCATTTCTCAATGCTTCCATTACCGGCGCCAACGGTGGTCTGATAGTGGTATCGGCCGACGATCCGTCGATGCATTCATCACAGAATGAGCAGGATTCCAGGTATTATGGCGCATTTGCGATGATACCCGTCCTGGAGCCATCCAACCAGCAGGAAGCATACGACATGGTTCATTACGGTTTCGATCTTTCAGAAAAGTTTCATATCCCGGTGATGATGCGCATCACGACCCGCCTAGCTCATTCAAGAGCGGGGGTTGTTCGGGGCAGGATAAGAATGCAGAACGAAATCAAACTTTCCTCCAATTCAAAACAATTCATTTTACTTCCCGTAAATGCCCGGCGACAATACAAAACACTTCTGGGAAACCAGGATGCCTTCAAACAAGCATCCGAAGAGTCTGTCTTCAATCAGTATTATGACGGGCCCGATAAAAGCATGGGAATTATTGCATGTGGCATCTCGTTCAATTATCTGATGGAGAATTATCCGCAACGGATTGTACCCTATCCTGTTTTGAAAATCGGACAATATCCGGCCCCTGTTGATCAGATCCGTAAAATATATGATGAATGTGAAACACTACTCGTGATCGAGGAAGGCTATCCGTTGATCGAGGAACAGCTGAAGGGGTTACTTAACAAAGGCAAGACCATTAAGGGGCGGCTTGACGGTACATTGCCACGCGACGGTGAGCTTGCGCCCAACATGGTGGCCAGGGCCCTGGGAATGAAAGTGGAAGAAGACAGACCCGTTTCACCGGTTGTGAAAAACAGGCCGCCTGCCCTGTGCAGCGGCTGTCCGCATATCTCCTCTTACAAGGCCATCAACGAAGCGATGGAGGGTAACGGAAAAGGTCATGTTTTTTCAGATATCGGGTGCTATACTCTTGGATTTTTAGATCCCTACAATGCGATCGACACTTGTGTCGATATGGGGGCTTCCATCACGATGGCCAAAGGGGCTGCCGACGCAGGTTTCCTGCCTGCCATAGCCGTGATCGGTGACTCCACGTTTACCCATTCCGGGATGACGGGGCTGCTGGATGCGGTTTTGGATAAAAGTCCGGTCACGGTGGTTATCCTCGACAATGAAACTACGGCCATGACCGGCGGACAGGATTCTGCTGCATCGGGCAAGCTGGAGTCGATCTGTATAGGGCTTGGAGTCGATCCTTCGCATGTCCGAATCCTTAACCCCATACCCAAATTTCATGAGGAAAATGTTCGGATTATCAAAGAAGAGATTGCATATCAAGGAGTTTCAATACTCATTCCAAGACGAGAGTGTATACAGACGGCCGCCCGTCGTTTGAAATCCGCTAAAAAGGAAGAGAACTGATAAATAGAGATTCGGTTATCGCCTTATTGATTACTGGCAACGCATCATGAACCGAGCATGTTTGAAAACACAAGCACTGTTGAA
>JAUZOX010000562.1 GCA_030706265.1 Bacteroidota bacterium
AACATATTCTTTTACCAAATCGCGTTTAGCTTGGGTGTTAGTAGCTTTATAATCGGTGTATTTGGAGTCGAACAAGCAAAAACCTTCATGGTGTTTGGTGGTAAGAACTGCATATTTCATTCCAGCGGCTTTGGCTTGAGCTGCCCATTTCTTTGGATCAAAATGATCGGGATTAAATATGTCAAAATATTTTTGGTATTGCTCATTGGTAAGGCGCTCTCTATTTTTGACCCATTCATGACGTGCCGGAGATGCATACAATCCCCAATGGATAAACATTCCAAAACGGTCATTGGTCCACCAGGCCATCCTGTTTTCTTTCTGAGCTTGAGTTTCAACACCGGTTTTCGTTTGTGCATTTACTATAGATTTAAAACAAAATAGTACAAGAAAAATCAATAAAAATGTTTTTTTTGGCATAACGTTAGGGTTTTGTTTTTTTTATAGTTACGAATTTAAAAATTAATATAATAAATAAGGTGTGTAATTCATCAATTTCTGTCTAAAATTTCGGTTCCATTGGCATTTCGTCCTTGTTTTGTAGTTTCAAAACGTTTGATCTCTTTATCGGTTGGTATTTTTTTACGATATTCATCGAGATACAGACCCATTTTTTCAAAAGGGATAGGTTTAAAACCGGGTAGATCTTTAAATATTTTACTGCCGGGTTTTAATCGAAAATCATAACCAGACATGTTTACAAAACCGGGATCATCCAAATATGAAATGTTCTTACCGGAAGCCATTGTGCTGGTGGAGTCATGAGCTTGGTCCGTAACATATTTATAACTAAAGTCTTTTTGACAGTTTACTGCAACATTATTTTCGATTTTACTCTTAGCAGGTAAAGCAGTGAAAAATTGATATCCAAAGTTACAATTGATTGTAATATTATTGTAACACTCTTCACTATAAGGGTTCTTTGTTTGAGTCCCTATCTTGTACAATACTCCTGTTCCTCGTCGTTTAGGGGCACTATTTAAAGCGATGATATTACCAAATATATGCATATCACGGTGATCATTGTCGAAATAAATACCATCTCCAATGTCGCTGTTATGAAGAAAATTGTAAGCAAAGGTCTGGTTCCCCATGTAAGGATAAGTTTCGAAACTATAAAAACCGCCCATGTCGTCCGAAACCTGGCAATAATCGAATATTTCGTTGTATTCAAATACATTGTCCCATCCACCAAATAGAATGCCGACGTGAGGAGTATTATGAATAAGGTTGTGGGCAACATACATCCCCACACATTGAATCCCTTTTTTTTCATTGCTACCACCTCCAATATAACCTACATCGACGGCTCCGGCATAAACACGTTGAATTAAACCGAAACGATATATGTGATTGTTTATAACTTTATGGTTTGCAGGGATTCTGGGGGTTACATTTGCGTTGCCACCACTCAGCCAAACACCGCCGATGCCCAGCTCGGATAAATCGCAACTTTTCACTGTATGGTTAAAGCCCATATCGATTTTAACCGCGTAACCTCCAATGTTTTTAATCGAGCAACCGGCAATGGTATTTCCAACTCCGTTTTTAATTACAACTGCAGTCCCTAAATTTTCATCAATGCTGATTTTTTTTAGGCTTACATTTTTTACATCGTCTAACAAAATGGAGGGTGTTGAATTATCAGAGATTCTAAGATTTCCCTCTTTAATTGCAACAGGAGGGTAAAAATATAACTTTTTATCTTTAAAGTCGATAGCCCATTCGCCAGGGCGATCAATTTCTTCTAACAAATTGAGCAACCAATAACGTTCTTTTCCATCTCCCCAAGGACGATTATACTTATTCCCTATGCCACCCCCGATTGCTGCTGCAAAAGCAATGGTGTGTTTGACCGTATCGATGTTTGCAACTCTGATTGCTTCATTTTGCCATGGGATACGCCAGAAGCCTTTCAACCAAACACCACGATCCAAGGCATTCATCCATTTTGAAGTTCGGAGATCACGGTATTCAAATACACCCGGGCGGGGTTTACCTATAGGCGGCTTGTTTCCTTCGGTATAATATTGTCGCCAATCTCCTGTCGTTTCTTGTCCACCACCATTAATAAGTACTTTTTTCATGGTCATAAAACCTTCGTTGGGATAGCGGCTTAAAGGCATTCTTTGTTCGTTCATAAATAGTTCGAACAGATTTCCGCTTCCATCGAACACATCGGGATAAGTCTTATCGTTAATGATGTTTAAAGCTTTTAAATCAATTTCAACAATGCTGTCTTTCAAAGACGGGGGGATTCTTTGCAATGTAGATTTATCTTTGATTTTATGAACCAAAGATAAAGGAACAACTTTTGAAGTTCGGACAGTTACGGCTTCGTCTTTATATGCTTCAATCGTGAGGGGAAACTTTACTTCGTTTTTTGTAAGGACAAATGTTTTGTCTAGGTAATAGATTCCTTCACGTAAGTAAACATGCACCATTTTGTTACTTGCCTTGGTCTTTAACAAAACCTCTTTTACCTTATCCAGCGAGGCAAAGGGGTTTTCGATTGAACCACCGTTCTTATCATTTCCTTTTAAACTCACATAATAGGCCTGCGTAAAGGCATTTAGGGACAGCAGCAATATTGCTGCCGAAAAAACAATATTCTTTACCATTAGATTATTTTTTGAGATAATCTTTTAACCTGCAATTTTTTAAACCACCTATCCCTTTTG
>JAUZOX010000563.1 GCA_030706265.1 Bacteroidota bacterium
CGGATTTAGTTGGGGTGCAAAAAGAAATTAATCGGGATGTGGCACTGGCACCTGACAGGTTTGCTGCGCTGCTTTCCGGGAGACCATTTCGGCATCATGCTTATTACCCGGATGGCCTCGTCGTTGCAACCACCGCCCAAACCACGGACGATTTTTACATTGGTGATGGAACCATCTTTCTCGACAATAAAGGAAACGATGACCGTACCCAAGATACCTGCTTCCTTAGCGATATGCGGGTATTTGAGGTTGCTTCCCAGAAACTTCAACATGGCGTCCGTTCCACCCGGATAAACCGGTTTTTCTTCAATGATGGTGAATGAGGTTGGTTCCTCCAAATCGGGTTCCGCTTTTCTGGTGGCACCGCTGCCACCGCCAAGCACGTTGGATGATACAGTGTCTTTCTTATTGTTTGTGGTGGTATCTGTGGGGTTAGTGTTATCGTTCATCGCCTTGATCGCGATTTGATCGATGAGTGAAATGGTGGGAGTTGAAGGGCCTTCAGGGGGTGAAGACGCCTCTTGTTGCAGCTTTTCCTGCATCAGATCTTTTGCTTTACCCATTTCCACCGGTAACTGCAATTCCATCGGTGTAGAAAAGAACGGATCGTGGGGGGAAGCAATGTACATTACTCCGAGCAGAAACAGCATGACCGAAATAGAAACAAAAAAGCCTATCTGTAAATCGTATTTTTTTCTGTATTTATTCCGGGAGTAATGTAAAAAAAAGTTTGCCATTTTCAATGATCAAGCAATAAAGTCACGATACAAATATAACGCCATTCCTGAAAGCCTAAAAGGCTCTATATCATAACTTTTGTTAAAAGAATAGGCGTATAGGAAGCTCTTTTAGAGATGCATTTTCGGTAAAATGTACAGCCGCTTTTTATTGTAAACCGTGTTGCCCTGTTTTCTTGTTTTCAGGATGCAAAGGTACTATTTGTTTTTGATTATGACTGCGATTTTACGAGTGCTTTATAATATTTATCTGATTGAATTTCTGACTAACTCAATAATTTCGTTTGGATCATAGATTAGCTTTTGGGCTCCATTGGCTTTCAATTCATCTGCCTCCCTGAAGCCCCATGTTGCACCAAGTGCATACATACCTGCTGCATTGGCGGTTTGCATATCTACACCCGAATCGCCAAGATAGAGGTAATCCGAAGGTTGAATATCTGACCTGTGGGCCACTTCCAAGGCAGCAGTCGGATCGGGTTTCTTGGGGACACCGGCTCGTGCTCCGTAAACACATTCAAAACGGTTTAAACCAAAGAAATAATCAATGATAACCTGGGTGAAATGATCCGGCTTATTGGAAAGGACCGACATCTTTATGCCCAAAGTATGCAGGTTATCGATCAATTCTATGATTCCGGGATAGGGTACCGTGCAGTCGTGCCATTTCAGGTCATATTGTTTCTTAAATTCATCAAGAAAGGACTGCATAAACAGTTCATCTTCACATACAGATGGGAGAACCCGTTTTACCAGTTTTTCCATTCCATTGCCTACAAACATTTTATAATTCTCAACAGGATGCTCAGGAAATCGATGTTGCTTTAAAACAAAGTTCATGGAATTAGCCAGATCATCGAGGGTATTAAGGAGCGTACCATCCAGGTCGAAGATTATTGCAGAATAATTCATGGGAAATTAAAAATTGAGTTACAGTTCAGGCATCCCAAATCAGGGCTTAAATTGAGATTACAAAATTAATTAAAATGTCGGTGCATTAATACCGGCAGGCAATTCTCCGTTGCAGAAAATAATGGTCCGGACAGAAAGTCATGCCTTTTCATTTTTTAAAGTCGGGGCCGGAAAAGGATTTTTTTAGCCATCAAATTCCTGCATGATTTTCAATGCGGATTTTATATAAAACATTTGGTTTTAAAAACTTTATCATTCACAAAATGTTTATTCATCAGTTTTATTTTGTAATTGAAATTGTTTTAAACTAACCATTTTAATTATTAACCATTATGAAGAAGAACATTCTACTCTCCGGATTAATGCTGCTTTTACTGCTTTGCTACAGTACCGTCTTTGGACAGAAGATTACTGTAAGAGGGGTAGTGACTGATGCCAAAACCGGTGAAAGTTTACCAGCGGTAAGTATCGTGGTTCAGGGTACTTCGTTGGGTGCCATTACCGATGTTAATGGGGCATATTCAATATCCGTTATGCCGGATGCTTCTTTAACATATTCCTTCATAGGTTATCAATCACAGACCATTGCAGTGGCGGGGCAAACGACGATAAATGTAGCGTTGGTTGGTCAGGCAAGTGAGCTGCAACAGGTTGTGGTTGTTGGTTATGGTACGCAACGTAAAATTGATGTGACCGGCTCCGTGACGCAAGTGCAGGGGGCGGATATCTCGAAACAAGCCTCTATCAATCCTCTGAGTGCCTTACAGGGTAAAGTAGCAGGCCTGCAAATTATTAATTCAGGTGCTCCCGGCTCGTCCCCACAGGTTATCATCCGCGGTGTAGGAACGATTTATGGCAATACGAGCCTGCTCTATGTCGTGGATGGTGTTTGGTACGATGATATCAGCTTCTTAAACCCGGCCGATATTGAATCAATGAGTGTGTTGAAAGACGCTTCGAGCACGGCCATTTATGGTATCCGGGCTGCCAATGGGGTTATCGTGATCACCACCAAAAAG
>JAUZOX010000564.1 GCA_030706265.1 Bacteroidota bacterium
AAATCTTTTTGGATTTGACTTTGGATATGGCCATGGCTTTAAGTATTAAAACATTAAATTTCGAAGCTTCTCTCGTCTGAAATGAAACTAAATGTACACAAATGATGGTGCGAAAACAAATACTCCGTATATTATTCTTTGTGAAAGAAATGATGAATCCATTGTTAATGAGGTGCAGGAATATTCATTTTATGAACCGGAAGGGAATGGAAGCGCATATCGAGAGCAATGGATTAGCAATCTTCCCGGAAGAGAAGCCCGCCATTTTTAAGTATACCGGACCGCGTGTTTAAAAAGTGAATGTCTTTACGATAAAATATATTATTGTCGGGATATCTTTCGAATATAAATTAGTATCTTGCGGCCCTATTTGGGATATATCAATCATTAAATCATCCAATGCTCATGCGTAGTATTTTTTTACTTGTGGTTTTTATTTTAGCCGGATTTTGTTCGACGGCACAAAAGAATGGGGTAAAGCCGACCTATGGTCAGACATTCTGGAAAGAAGATTTTAGTAGTGGAAAACTTCCTGTCGGTTGGCAATTGATTTGTAAAAACGACAGTGCCATAAACTGGGTGGTTACCGATCAGCCCTTTCCGGGTTCATATGGTCACTCACAACAAGCTCCGCCTATCGCCTCAAAGAGTCGTGGTTTTCACCTGCAATATGCTCCCGGCGTGAGAGTGGATAGAAATTACAAGAAATGGAAGAAAGATAATGCCTGGGCCGATGCATTGGTACAAACAGCTTCCATAGATTGTTCCAAGAAACGGTCTGTTGTCCTGAAGTTCCAACAGAATTTTATGTGGAATAATTTCGGGGGGATCAGAGCGGATGCCGGACTCTTTGTGGGTGTGAGCTCAGACGGGCTGAACTGGAAGGAATATGATGTGCGCAATGGCATTGGGTCTGAAGATGATTGTCCGAATCCTATGAACGTGGAACTCAATATCACAAAATATGCGGCAGGGCAAAAAACGGTATATCTTCGGTTTTACTGGAAAGGCCTTTATGCCTGGTACTGGATGGTCGATGACATAGAATTGCAGGAAGCTCCTGAGGCTGATTTGAATGCCTATGAATTTACATCGCATAAACGGTCGGGAAATAATTTCACCGATCAGGATGTAATGAGTTTCAAGGTCATCAACCTGGGCGCGGAAAACCTGGTAAAGGATTTTGATTGCTATTTGCAGATTGACAGGCGTCAGCCCGTTAAGGTCACGGTTCCGGTCTCAAAAGAAAAGCCGTTCAGGGTCATCGATACGATGAAGGTTTCGTTTCCTCCCATGGATCTGACCGATATTGGCATCCATAGGGTGAAATTTTATACGTCGCTGCCGGATGATAAACGAACGGATAACGATACCATAAAAGCAACGCTGTTTTCAAAGGCTTTTTCATTGGGTGATGTAACCGGATTTAATGCTTCGGGTAATGAATTTCAATTTTCATGTCATAATGCACAGTTAAAAGCCATTTTTTACCGGGACGATATTTTCAGGCTCTGGATGTCGTATGACGGTCTGTTTACCAATCCGCCGGCCAATGACATTGTAATCAATTCCGCGATTCGTCCTGTAGAAGTTAAATGGTCGGATGAGGGCTCCTATTTCCTGCTGAAAACAGCCAAGCTTGCCCTGAGGGCCTATAAGTCACCACTTCATTTCGCGCTTTACCGTCCCGATAATGCAACGGTCATCTGGGAAGAAACAAAGGGATTGACTTATGGAGAACAAACCGTTCAATATCTGAAACGGGGTGACGACGAGTATTTCTACGGAGGAGGTCAGCAAAATGGTCGTTTCTCACACAGGGGAAAGAAAATCAAAATGAATATCGATTACAACTGGCAGGATGGGGGAAATCCAAATCCCGCTCCATTTTTCATGAGCAACAAAGGTTACGGGTCATTGCGAAACACCTATGCTCCAGGAGAGTATGATTTTCAACAAACCGTTTCCCTCAGCCACAAGGAGACCCGTTTCGATTGCTATTATTTTGTAGGAAACACCCTGCAGGATATCCTGGGCCTCTATACCGACCTGACCGGAAAGCCTTTCCTGATGCCGCGGTGGGCAATGAGCATGGGTGATGCCAACTGTTATAACCGTGGCGCTAAACCTACATCCAGCAACACAACCGGTACCAGGGGAACGACTCCTGACGTGATCAGGCTCATTGCGGATGAATACATTAAACACGATATGCCCAGAGGATGGATCTTGCCAAACGATGGTTACGGCTGTGGCTACACCAAACTCGACTCGGTGGTGAAAGAGTTGCACAACAGGGGATTCTATACCGGCTTGTGGACTGAGAGCGGCGTTGCAAGAATTGCCAGGGAGGTAGGTGAATATGGAACCCGCCTGTGTAAACTCGATGTCGCCTGGGTCGGACCGGGGTATAAGTTTGGGCTTGATGGCATAAAAGCAGCTTATGAAGGAATCGAAAACAACAGCGATGCCCGTGGCTTTGTCTGGTCTGTTTGCGGATGGGCCGGCAGTCAGCGTCACTCGGTGCTCTGGACGGGGGATCAGAGCGGAAGTTGGAATTATATCCGGTGGCATATTCCTACTCTGATTGGCTCCGGCCTTTCGGCTCAGAATTTTGCCACAGGAGATGTCGATGGCATCTTTGGAGGAAGCGATTCGACCTAT
>JAUZOX010000565.1 GCA_030706265.1 Bacteroidota bacterium
ATAAAAGAATAAGGACTACTTTAGTATTAATAATAATGGATAACCTAATAGACTAATTCAAAAAAATGATTATATGTCGAAAGTTGCACTAATCACTGGCGTCACAGGACAGGATGGCGCTTATCTCTCAGAGTTTCTATTAAAAAAAGGATATATTGTTCATGGGTTGAAACGTCGTGCGTCTCAGTTTAACACGGATCGAATCGATCATCTGTACCAGGATCCACATGTTGTAAACCGTAACTTTATTCTTCATTATGGCGATCTGACGGATTCTATGAACATAACTCGTATAATCCAGGAAGTGCAACCAGATGAGATATATAATCTGGCAGCAATGAGCCATGTCAAGGTGAGTTTTGACACTCCGGAATACACAGCGAACGCAGATGGCATTGGAGTACTCCGGATTCTTGAGGCTGTACGGCTATTGAATTTGGCGAAGAAATCACGTATATACCAAGCCTCGACTTCTGAGTTATATGGACTGGTCCAGGAAGTGCCACAAACCGAACGTACTCCTTTTTATCCCCGTTCTCCATATGCCGTTGCAAAACTCTATGCCTACTGGATTACAGTCAACTATCGTGAGGCATATGGACTGCATGCAAGTAATGGGATTCTCTTCAATCACGAATCACCTATAAGAGGAGAAACATTTGTTACCCGCAAGATAACCCGGGCAATTGCACGCATCTCCTTGGGAATGGCTAAAAATATGTACATGGGTAACCTTTCTTCAAAACGCGATTGGGGCCACGCCAAAGATTATATTAAGGCAATGTATCTTATTCTGCAACAGGAAAAGGCCGATGATTATGTGATCGCTTCAGGAATCACGACGGAGGTTCGGGAATTTATTCGTTTAGCTTTTGAGAAAATTGGAATTGAAGTCGCTTTTAAGGGGAAAGGAATCGATGAAAAGGGATATATGGTAGGAGTAAACGAGGCTGTCTTCACACAGAAAGTGGGTGCTAATTACTTAATTCAGATAAAAAACAGGATAGCTCAAGTTGGAGGAGAAACATCAGAGGTGGTAGCAATTGATGCTGAGTATTTTCGCCCAACTGAAGTTGACTTGTTAATAGGAGATCCTGATAAGGCTAAAAAAATTCTGGGATGGGAGCCCGAATATGACCTTGCAGGCTTGATAGAAGATATGATTTCATCTGATATTAAATTGATGAAAAGGGAAGCGTATCTGAAAGAAGGCGGTTATAGAATCATGAATTACTTTGAATGATGGATAAGAAGGCAAAAATTTATGTTGCAGGACATAAGGGGCTGGTAGGTTCTGCCATCTGGAAAAACCTGGAAAGTAAAGGATATACGAATTTAATTGGTCGTGATTCCTCTCAGGTCGATCTCCGCAACCAGATAGCAGTTGAACAGTTTTTTGAAGCGGAACATCCGGAATATGTTTTCCTGGCCGCAGCAAAAGTGGGAGGGATCGTGGCAAATAATACCTGCAGAGCAGATTTTATCTATGAAAATCTGATGATCCAGAATAACATCATTCATTGCGCATGGAAATATGGCGTGAAGAAACTGTTGTTTCTGGGTTCAACATGCATCTATCCGCGAGATGCAGTGCAGCCCATGACAGAAAACTGTCTACTGACCGATGTCCTGGAATATACTAATGAACCCTATGCTATTGCCAAGATAGCGGGATTAAAACTTTGCGAAAGTTATAATCTGCAATACGGGACCAACTTTATTGCAGTCATGCCGACAAATCTTTATGGCCCGAATGATAATTTTGATCTGGAACGATCACATGTATTACCGGCATTGATACGGAAGATGTTTTTGGGAAGTTGGTTGGAGACGGAAAACTGGGACGCTATCCGCTCAGATTTGAATCGGTTTCCAATAGCCGGCATTGATGGAAAAGCAGATGAAAATCAGATTATCAAAATACTGGAAAGACATGGAATACAAATTTCTTCACAAACCGAGATGAAAGAAAATGCGGAGGTTCCCAACCCCGTTTTGGTAGAAATATGGGGAAGCGGGAAACCATTGCGTGAATTTTTGTGGAGTGAAGAGATGGCCGATGCTTGTGTCTATATCATGGAAAAGGTTGATTTTAAAGAATTGGCTGCATTATCAGGTGAGAAGGATGTCAGAAATTGCCATATTAATATTGGCACAGGTAAAGAAATTTCGATAAAAGATTTGGTTCTTTTAATTAAAGAAAAGGTGGGCTTTAAAGGAAAAATTGTTTTTAATCCCTCAAAGCCAGATGGCACTATGCGGAAATTAACGGATCCTTCCAAATTGCATCGTCTGGGATGGCATCATACTATTGAAATCGATGAGGGAATCGAAAGGATGATGAAATGGTATAGAAGTTAATGATTTGAAGTTATGAGACGTTCTTAGATGTCATTACGAATTCTTTTGAGTTTATAGCCCGTTTATCATTTAGATATGCGGGCTTTTTATTTGCTTTGGATGGCACAAATAGTATTTCGTACATATTCTTTACTGTTTTGAATAATATGCGCATGTCCAACACCACTGACCAATTTTCTATGTAATAGATATCATGCTTAATTCTCCGTTTCATTATCGCAATATTGGTGTTTCCATGTAATCCATTGACTTGAGCCCAACCCGTGATACCTGGTTTTACAAAATGACGTACCAAATAG
>JAUZOX010000566.1 GCA_030706265.1 Bacteroidota bacterium
AGGACTTTGCCTGAAACGGTTTTGCTGTTCTCTATTTTGGTCTTCACTGTGATGGTGGCAGAAGCTGAATCCGCTTTCGGAGTGGTTACGTAAGTGCCCCATCGGGCAATATGCACGGGTTGGGTTATATCGAGCCAGACATGTCGAAAGATGCCTGAACCGGAATACCAGCGTGAATTGGGTTGCAGCGAATTGTTCACCCTCACCGTGATCAGGTTTTCGCCTTTTTTTATTGCAGAGGTAAGATCGTAACCGAAACTCATGTAACCATTGGGATAGTGCCCGAGGTGACGTCCGTTAAGCCACACATCACTGTTCTGGTATACCCCCTCAAATTCGATCCGGATATTTTTCCCTTTTGGGTTTTCAACTTTAAAATGCTTGCGATACCAGCCAATGCCTGTGGGTAAATAACCGCCTCCTCCGCCGGTCGGGGCATCGGCGGTAAACGTATTTTCTATGCTCCAGTCATGGGGAAGGTCGATCGTTCGCCATTTAGCATCATTGAAAGCCGGCTTTTCAGCACCAAGGGTATCGGTTAGCGAAAACTTCCACCCGAAGTCCATCAGCAAACGTTGATGCGGTGTTGCAGCCGTTGCTGCAGAACAGATTAAAACCAGTCCGGTAAGACAGAGGTGAAACAGATAGTGATAAAACTTTCTCATGATCCATTTATTGAATGTTTAATGAAACTCAGATCCCCAACCGCTTGTCATTTAACCAGAAACGCATCCATCGCCTTAGTCGGTCTCCCGTCATCACCCCATGCGCTTAAAGCATATCCGCTCCAACTCCTGGCTCCTTCCGGTTCCCAATAGATCACCCCCAGTCCTTTCCCGCCGGGAACGGCTTTGACCTTCTGCTGAACAGCCACCAGCATGTCATAGGTGTTTTGGGGTTGTGTGTCCTCGCCCCCGACTTCAACCACCATCACCTCCTTCCCATAGCGCGAAACCAGGTCGGTTAAATTATTTCCCAGGTCATCGATGGAGAGGGTATAGTCGGGGTGTCCTGTCAGCCAGTAAGGATAATACGAAAGGCCTATTACGTCGTAATTGACATTGTTTGCCTTCGCATTGTCGAACCAGGTGGTAAAGCGCGCATTATTGTTCCCCTGATCCAGATGAAGGATCACTTTTGAAGCAGGACTCACTGCTTTTATCGCATCATAGCCCTTGTTGATCAGTTGAGCGAGCTGCGGCCAGTTCGACGTCTGCCCCTCGGGATAGATCATCCCGCCGGGTATTTCATTTCCAACCTGTACCCATTCCGGAGTGACGCCTGCCTTTTTCAATGCGCTCATCACATCGTAGGTATAGTCATATACATCTTTCAAAAGCTGCGTGAAGTCATCTCCTACCCAGGCTGCCGGCTTTCTTTGTTTTCCCGGATCAGCCCAGCTGTCGCTGTAATGAAAGTCGATCAGCACCCTCATGTTCCAGCTTTTGGCCCTGACGGCCATCGCAACGGTTTCGTCTTTGCTGCAGTGTCCGCCGATCTTAGCGTCAGAAGGATTTACAAATGTGCGCAGGCGAATCGTATTGATCCCATGGTCCTTCAAGATTTTGAAACAGTCCTGTTCGGCTCCGTTATCACCGTAGAACCTGTATCCCGTTGCTTCCATTTGCTGAAGCCAGCCTATATCCGCTCCTCTGACAAAACCATCGTCCCGGGGAATATTCGTGGTGATTTTCTTTGCCGAACAATCCGAAAAAAAGATGATTAAAAGGAGGCATAAACTTCTGAGTGCTTTCATGGGTCAATAATTTGATTGATATGGTCGTATGGAACGCGCATGGTGCTCGTTTCCTGTATGGATTGTGTTTAAAAGGTTATTTGGAAACCCGCTTTGGAAAATTCCTCGCATTGGCCTCTTCAGTCCTGACCGGTTCATTTCATTTACAATTCATTGGGATAGCCGAAAACAATTTGCATATACAAAAATAAATGAAATAGTTTGGAAAAGAAGCTATTCATCCGCCTTGTTTCATTTATTTCAAAAGTAAAGTATCCCTTCGGGAAATGCAGCCCTGATCCCATTTGTGAAGGTCGCCTTATGGCTTAAAATACATGAATAACCGGAGCCTCCGGAACTGACACAGCTGCAACGGAGGCCTGTATTTCGGTTCGGGGCTTCACAGCCCTTGCTGGAATTGGGTTTTATCATAAGATGTCAAAGAGCAAAGAAGAGAGTTGCTGAGGGTGCTGGGGGTGCAGAGGGTAGTTTGTGAAACTCTATTATTATTATGCTATTAATTATTATCGCGTTTGTACATAATTGTTTTATAGACTACCCTTTGCACCCCCAGCACCCTCAGCGCTTCAATTCATTCTACCGGTTGAAAAATACTCCGGATAGGGTCATAGATCCTGGAAAAGTGAGGAAATGACGAGCCTATCTACAGGTATATCAACAATTCAGAAGCTTGGGTTTAAAATAAATAAATAACGGGAGCCTCCGGAGCAGACATAGCTGCTGCCGGAGGCCTGTATATCGGTTCGGGGCTTCACAGCCCTTGCTGAAATTGTTTTATTATTACAGGATGTCAAAGAACGAGGGTGAGGGTGGGGGAGGGTGGGTGGTGGTGTGGGTGTTTTAGTAAACTTATTTATATATTACAATTTTATTGTTCGTTGCTTTACAAATATGTTTTA
>JAUZOX010000567.1 GCA_030706265.1 Bacteroidota bacterium
ATCGGGCTGATCTACTTTATGCTTTTTTCTTTAGGGCATTATGAAAAGAACAAGCTAATATGACCCGGTTTTGCATAAAAAAAGCAGCCCGAACATCTATCTCAAGGGTTGACATTTCAGCGAATTAAAAAAACATTTCCGGGCATCGCAAAAATAATCAGCGTCAATACATCACACTGATTATTGATATTTAGATAATAAATGCCGTTTCATTATATAAAAAGAGGTTGTTTCAAAAGTGAGACAGCCTCTTTTCATTCGTATGCTTTATTCTTCCGTAATCTCCAGCACAACGCTGCTGAGCGATTGAACGGATGATACATTCAGACCGATCTTCATCAGGTAATCACCGCTATATGATTTCCCGGTGCTCTTGAATACCGGCTTGGCAACCACATTAATCTCCTTGATCTGATATTTCTTTTGTGGATCCAGTCCCTGCAAACGTACATTTTTAAACGTGTCCCCATAGCGCAGATTCAACGTGTAAGAGAATAACACGGCCTTGCTTTTGTTTTCATTGACATACATCAATACGGAACGGTTCTCGTCATAAGGCGAAATGAGGCGATATAATTCACCATGCCAGATCACATCGCTTAGCCGTTTATAGTTCGCAATAGCCTCCTGACTAAATTTTAATTCACTGTCGGTCATTTTATTCACCTGAATATCGTATCCCATTTTCCCCATCATTGCCACGTCAGTGCGGAACTTTAAAGATTGAGTTCCCCATGATGTGATATGGTTGCACATGGCAATTGAAGGATAGAAATAGGAATAACCCCATTGAATGTAAACCCGTTCCAGAGCATCGGTGTTGTCGCTTGGCCAAAACTCGGTGAAGTATTTCATTGCACCATAGTCAACCCTTCCGCCACCACCTGAACAGAGCATAATGGGAAGATGGGGATATTTCTCACGGACCCTTGCCATTACCTTATAAAGTCCATTGACATAATCTACATACAATTGCGACTGGTTGTCCTTCAGATACGGTGAATAGGCATTATAAATCACGCTATTACAATCCCATTTAATGAAAGCAACCGACGGATGTGCCGTCAGCATATGGTCAACGATTCCATAGACAAAATCCTGAACCTGCGGATTCGATAAGTCGAGCACCAGTTGGTTGCGGTAATATTTCTCAGGGCGATTGGGTAACTTAAGGATCCATTCAGGATGCTTTTCATACAACTCGCTTTTCGGATTCACCATTTCAGGTTCAAGCCAGATTCCAAATTTAAGTCCTTTCTGTTCCGCCGATTTTGTGAGCGCCGAGATTCCGTTGGGTAGCTTTGAAGTGGTCTCCTGCCAGTCACCCAATCCGGCACGATCGTTAGCACGGGGGTATTTGTTTCCAAACCAACCATCATCCAACAGGAAAAGGTCGACTCCGAGCTTTTGGGCATCGTCAAACAAACCGTTCAGTTTACTCTCATCGAAATTAAATCCGGTGGTCTCCCAGTTATTAAGCAGAGTATATCTGGATTTATCGCCATCCACGATACCGTTTTTCCTGGCCCAGTTGTGCAGGTTCCGGCTTGCTTCACCCTTGCCCAGATTAGTATATGTAAATATAAAAGAAGGCGTTGTAAACACTTTTCCGGGTTGCAGTACATAATCGGAGGCATAAGGATTTATGCCTGAAATAACGCGCAATGAATTCTGCTCATCCACTTCAAAGGTAAACTGGAAGTTGCCCGACCATTCAAGGGCACCCGCAATCATTTCGCCGTTTGTCTCATCAGACGGAGTATTCAACGACAGAAAAAATACCGGTGTCTGATACATGTCGGCTCGTGTCCCCAACTTGCTGTCGATAATTTTAATACCCGAAGTCAGTTTGCTCTCCTGCATGCGCATTTCCTTGGCCCAGTTGCCATGAAATTGTGAAAGCCAATACTCTTTCGCATCGAAATGAAGCATCGATGAGGCATAGTTGTATAGCTTTACCGCCTTTTTCTCATTGTGCTTTATCTCGGTCCATTCCTCAATGACATCTTCCTTATAATTGGCTTTGAAATTCAATACAACCTCAAAGGGATACTGTGGATCCTTCAGCTTGATGGAAGTCAATGTTGTATTGTCATCAAGTTTGGTTTGTTCATCACTGACATATTGCAGATCGAGTGACGGGTTATTGTCTGCATGCACAGCACGGATGGCCGGTTCGAATAAATTCGAGGTACCTGCGGTCAAATAGGCTTCAAAGTTCTTCGTTCCCAGAGACGTATATTCTGCAGGTTGCAATAATCTAACGCCAAGATAGGACTGATATAATTTCTGATCGGCTCCGACACTATAAAGCAAAACGGTTCTTTTGGTTTCGATCGGAATCAATTTTGAAGTTTGGGCATGAACCATATATTGAGAGCCCAATGCACAAAACAAGAAAAGAAAAATTTGTTTCATTCTGAATCATTTAAAATTTATTATTGAAAATCAAATAAATATATTAACACTTGTGATAACGTCAATTTCAGCGGAGGTTTTTAACCTCCAACTTAAACATCCGGCGAATATAAAAAGAATTCGAATCGGTCATAACGCAACAGCCCTTGATTCTACAAGGAAAGTTCTTAATTTTGCAAAAGATTACCATATAAATAAATGTCCCAAATGACTAAATTCAGCTTACCGGATCACCC
>JAUZOX010000568.1 GCA_030706265.1 Bacteroidota bacterium
GTACGAGACACGTACGAGACTGGTACGAGACAGGGGTAAGTTATATACCCTTCATATACCGGTTATATACCAATATCCCCTCCTTTAATTCAAATATTGTCTACAGAAAATCCGGACCGGAGTTTCCGGATCACGACCGGGATTGCATCCGTTAAATAAAACGTACGAACACGGTGTATTGCAAGAAGTCTGTTTTTTTATATCCCTGATGTTTCTTATTCAAATCGTAGCCTGATGAGGGCAATCTCGGGACGGTGGCCGATGCGGACGGGAGGTCCCCATGAACCGTAACCCGGTGAGACATAATAATGGGTGTTTCCAATGGTTTTATATCCCATTCCCAACTCATAAATGGCATCGATGATATAGTTTAGCGGCCATATTTGTCCATAATGGGTGTGGCCCGAAAGTTGAAGGGTGACATGTTGTCTTTCGGCTTCTTCCAGATTAAACGGTTGATGATCCATCAATACGATGGGACGATCACGGTCGAGACCTGCAAGCAATGAATTCAACGTTTTTCTCTTTTTACCTGCAAAGCTGTTGATTGACCGGTCTTCTCTTCCTGCAAGATAAAACATCCCTTTTATGCTGACGACGCTGTCGCGGAGCATCGTGATGCCGTGATTTTCAAGGTATCTGCATGCCGCCTCGGCTCCGCCGATATATTCGTGATTGCCTGTAATGGCATAAACGCCAAGGGGGGCCGATATCTTTCTCAGCGCTTCACCCAGATTCTGTCTGATTACAGGCTTGAGATCTTCATCGACCACATCTCCTGCCAGCACAACCAGGTCGGGTTTCAGGCCGTTGATGGTATTGACCAAACGGCCTACCCTTCGCGGGCCAATGATTGTGCCCAGGTGGATATCGGACGCCATCACGATCGAGACTTCTTTGGGACCAAGCGCTTTCTTGCCTGTCTGGATGTCAATGACGCGAATACGTGGATGGAGGGCGTTGATGTGTCCCAGGACTAACGCCAGTACCACAACGCCGATCGATGAATACAGGTAAAAGACCTTAAGATCGGCCGTCGGATGAATGAGCAAGGCAGGAAGCTTAGGCACCATCCACCCCGTCAGACTGATCATATCGGACACCAATACGATCAGGAAAAAATAAAACATGGCCGCCAGCCAGAATGCACCTACCCAAGTAAACAGGTCGCTGATCCACGATTGCCAGACACGTTCTAAAAAACGACCGGCGGGATAGGATACGACCAAAAAGACAAACAGAGTCGTAAACAGTCCGGTATACCTTGAGGGGGAAGGGAATGCCTGGATGGCATGATTAAAGATGTAATAGTTGATTAAACCGTAAACGGTCAATACGATGCTGAAGAATATGACGAATGGTGAGATACGCATAGACCCTGCTTTTATAATGCTGTATAGTTTTATCTCTTTCTGGCGTGCAGTCCGCATTCCTTGGTCTCCGGGTTTTCCCACCACCACCGGCCGGCCCTGACATCCTCGCCGGGTAAGATGGCCCTTGTGCAGGGTTGGCAGCCAATGCTTGGAAACCCTTTGTCATGCAAACTGTTAAACGGAACGTTGTTGGCCCTGATGAAAGCCCAAACCTGTTCTTCGGTCCAGTCGATGAGGGGATTGATTTTAACCAGCTGGTTTGCTTCGTCCCATTCAATCATCTGCACGTCGTGACGGGTGATGCTCTGATCCCTGCGTAACCCGCAAATCCAGGCATCCAATCCTTTGAAAGCCCTTTTTAGCGGTTCCAGTTTCCGGATGGAACAGCAAAGCTTACGGCTTTCGACACTTTCGTAAAAGAGGTTGATTCCTCTTTTTTTAACCATTTTCTGAACCAGATCGGCATTTGGAAAATATACCTGGATATCAATTCTGTAACGGTTGCAGGTTGCATGCATCAAATCATAGGTTTCCGGAAAAAGGCGTCCCGTGTCGAGGGTAAAGATCCTGGCCGCCTTATTGATATCGGCGATCATATGGGTGATCACCTGATCCTCGGCTCCCAGACTCGATGAAAAGGCAATTTTTTTCTTGTAATGGGAAAGAAAAAATTGAATAACTTCCTCGGGTGTTGCATCATGGAACTGATCATTCCATTCAGCGATCTGTTGTTGTAATTCCATGATATTCTGTTCGGTATTGTAATTCTCTGTAAAGAGAAACGACGTTATTCGGATTAAAGGGTATAATACTTCGCTCGGTATTATGCGCAAACAAAGGTAGTCGATTCACCAATAACTTAGTCGAATTTGTTATTTTTGCCTACTGACAGATTTCAAAACCATAGACTATGAAACGAGCATGTTTGAAAACACAAATACCGATGAAAAT
Source organism: Bacteroidota bacterium (assembly GCA_030706265.1). Classification (GTDB taxonomy): domain Bacteria; phylum Bacteroidota; class Bacteroidia; order Bacteroidales; family Cfx3-03; genus Cfx3-03. The sequence continues at coordinate 2,325 of JAUZOX010000568.1, forward strand.
CTTGCATGGGAGTTCCATACGACCTATTTAATCAAATTATTTTCGGATGAAACGAGCATGTTTCAAAAGCACAAACACCAATGAAAATTGTCCATGCGAGTTCCATACGACCACTTAAATTAAATTATTTACGGATGAAAGTTCATTTTATTGCCATAGGCGGCAGTGCCATGCATAATCTTGCCATTGCCTTACATAAAAAGGGTGTGACGGTGACCGGGTCTGATGATGAGATTTTTGATCCTGCAAAAGGACGGTTGAACAAATATGGTTTATTGCCTTCGGAGGAAGGCTGGCGTCCTGAAATACTGGATAAGGA
>JAUZOX010000569.1 GCA_030706265.1 Bacteroidota bacterium
AAAAAACCCCCTTGCGGGGGCTTATTATGAATAACGGAAGTGATCCGCCTGGGATTCGAACCCAGGACCCCATCCTTAAAAGGGATGTGCTCTACCTACTGAGCTAGCGAATCGTTCATTTTGGAGGTGCAAAGGTACGTATTCTTTTCTATTATCCAAATAAACCCTTGAAATATTTCAACCTTTTTTTAAAGTGACTGACAAATAAAGATTTGTCAGATGATTCCCTTTCCCTGCCGGATGATCTCGACTTCGTCGCCGGTGCAGTCCAGGATCGTGGAGGGCTCAGTGCCACCGTATCCACCATCGATGACAATGTCGACCAGGTCGCGGTATTTCTCATGAATGAGCTCGGGATCAGTGCTGTACTCGATAATGTCGTCTTCGTCGTGAACGGAGGTGCTCATAATGGGGTGCCCAAGATAATCAACAATCTGAGTGACGATTTTGTTATCGGGGACCCTGATTCCAACCGTTTTTTTCTTTCCGTGGATGATCTTCGGGACATTATTATTGGCTTCGAGAATGAAAGTAAAAGGTCCGGGCAATTTAGCCTTCATCAGTTTAAAGACCGGGTTCGGGATGGGCTTGGAAAACTGTGACAAAGAGCTGAGATCGTGGCAGATAAATGAAAAGGTAGCCTTGTCTTTGTTGATACCCTTGATGAGCGCGACCCGCTCCACGGCCTTGGTCTTGAAGATATCGCACCCGATCCCGTAAATGGTGTCAGTCGGATAAATGATGACCCCACCATCGTTCAGACATTCTACTACCTGTTGAATGAGTCTTTCTGCCGGATTATCAGGGTGTATGCGGATAAGCATAGGTTAAAAATAAGGGCACAAAAAAAGGGTAAGCTACTTATATCGCACCGCTACGACCGCCTACCCTTGCTTCCTTCCGGACCTGGGGGGATTCAGCAGGAGCTGATCGTATAAGACTTACCCGTTGCAAAGATACAAAAAATCCGGTTCATTTAATAAAGTGACAAAAAAAAATGGTTTTTTGATTTCTCTGGCTTATATTTGCTTTACCAAACCTTAAAAAAACGTCACCAATGAAAAATTATCAATCCAACATGCTGCCCAATGCAGCATTATTTGGCCTCTATTGGGCCCTTGCTTCATTTATTCTGACTCTGCTTTACTGGGTCTTCGATATAAATTTGTTTTCAGTTGGAATGAGTGTTTTCCTTGGACTCATTAACATCGGCGTGATGATTTTGTTCTTGTGGTTGAGTAATAAGACATTGCGTGATAAGTACCTGGACGGGGTTTTGACTTATGGTCAGGGATTTCTTAATTTATTAGTCACCGGCCTTGTCTCAATGGTTGTCGGTGGGGTGTTGATGTACATCTTCTACAAATTTATTGCTCCGGATTATTTACCCAAGATGGGGGAAAAGATCATGGCCATGTTGCAATCCAATCCGAATGTCCCCATGGAAGCAATTGAAAAAACGCAAGCCAAATTTGCTAACATGACTCCTGAAAATTCAGTGATTAAGTCTATTCCCGGCAGTCTTGGCTTTATTATTGCGTTTTCTTTAATCGTTTCTGCTTTTACAAAGAAAAAACCAGATATCTTCGCAGCTGAAAATACTACTGAAGAAGAAAATTAGAAAATATGGATATTTCCGTTATTGTTCCTCTGTTTAATGAGGTGGAATCACTGGAAGAACTTACAGACTGGATTGCACGCGTGATGCAATCCAGTAATTTTTCATATGAGGTCATCCTCGTTGACGACGGCAGTCGTGACGGTTCCTGGAAAAAGATTGAAGCACTCTCGTCACGGTCTCCCCAAATTAAGGGGGTTAAGTTCAGACGTAATTATGGGAAGTCGGCTGCTTTAAATACCGGTTTTATCCATGCCGAAGGCAACGTGGTGATCACGATGGATGCCGACTTACAGGATAGTCCGGACGAGATTCCCGAGTTGTATGATATGATTGTCAACCAGGGTTTTGACCTGGTATCGGGATGGAAGAAAAAACGCTATGATCCTATTACCAAAACAGTCCCGACAAAACTTTATAATTGGGTTACCCGTAAATTATCGGGGCTCAAGTTGCACGACTTTAACTGTGGTCTGAAGGCTTACCGTAAAGAGGTGGTCAAATGTATTGAAGTCTATGGTGAGATGCACCGTTATATTCCGGTCATTGCCAAATGGGCCGGTTTCACCGTGATAGGGGAGAAGGTGGTGCAACACCGTAAACGCAAGTTTGGCGTCACCAAATTTGGGATGTCCCGTTTTATCAACGGTCCCCTCGACCTGATATCGATTGCCTTTGTTTCACGCTTTGGCAAACGACCGATGCACATATTCGGAATGCTGGGCTCGCTGCTGTTTTTGCTGGGGTTTGTGATTGGAGGCATTCTTTCTTATGAAAAGATCTTTCAGTTAGGATACAAAATGACGGAGCGGCCGCTGTTTTACCTGGGACTGCTCTGTATGGTGCTGGGAACGCAGCTTTTCCTGGCCGGTTTTTTAGGGGAGATGATTTCGCGAAACTCTGCGGAACGAAATGTTTATCTCATTGAAAAAACCGTTGGTGATTTATAATCAAACGGTATGAACGTTAAGAGCAAAATAGTGATTGTAGGGCCGGCCCATCCTTTCAGGGGTGGGATAGCT
>JAUZOX010000057.1 GCA_030706265.1 Bacteroidota bacterium
ATGTTTTCCTGTCCGAGCGCATAAATCAGCGGAGAATAATTATAGCACTCCGTGCTTTCGAAGCGGGTAAATACTACCGGCAAATACTTGTTGGGATCAGTGGAGAATTTGATGGTTGCATTATCGGAGACATACAGGTTTACATTGCTCTTTAGATGAATGGCACCGGTAAGATAAACGCCACCCGGAACCACGACTCTTCCACCGCCTGCATGGTTGCATGCTTCGATTGTTTTTTTAAAGGCTTCGGTACAGTCCGTAGTTCCATCGCCCTTGGCTCCATAGTTTAATATGGAAAAGTCTTTGGAAGGAAATGCCGGAAGTTTGATTTCGGCAAGTACATTTTTTAACTGCGCCCAGCCTTTGGCTGTCGAAGTAGTGGATTGTGTTCTGCCTGTTGTTAAGAATAATGAAAAAATAACAAGCAGTGTCGTGATTCTGAGTGCGTTTATCCGATTCATGTCTGTATGATTTAACGTTGCTAAATTATCGATTAGTTCGATGCGGTAATATTCTGAATTTGCTAAAAACTATACCTATTTTATTTTTGGATGAAACGAGCATGTTTCAAAAGCACAAACACCGATGAACCGAGCATTTATGCGAGCTCTATACGACCAATTAATAAAATAATAACCGTATAAAAATTATCCATGCGAGTTCCATCCGACCACTTTAATACAAATTATTATTTACGGATGAAATCAGGCCATCATAAATTGAACGGAATTTAATTGGATGGCGGGTTGGAAGAGTTAACCGTGACAAGGGTTCGGCGATCAAAAAGAACAATCCGGCCGTTTTTTGATTTTTCTTCAAAATGGACAAATGGGAATAGTAAAAAGCAAATTTGGAATAATAGCAAGGAACGGTACAAGATATATTTGTAATAAATAAACGTATCTAAACGCAATGATGAGATTGTTGAGGCAACAGCGTGTGGTTGTCAAAGCGAAATCTGGTGATTGTAAATCAAACCTCGTTTTCTAAAAACAATTTTTAATTACTAAATTATGAAGTGTTTATACAAAAAAATTAAAAAGGTTACTTGTTGGTTTAAGTTTAGTATTCCACTTTTATCCTTTCTTCTGTTTTTCAGTGTCCCATTAAAGGCGCAAAACATAGATGTAAAGGGAACGGTAACCGATGCCGGGACCAATGAATCACTTCCGGGTGTTATTGTTAAGATTGAAGGCAACACTTCAGGGGGAACGACAACAGACCTGAATGGAAACTTTAAGATCAGGGTGAATGCCAAAGCCGAAAAGCTTGTCTTTTCACTGGTGGGGTATGTGCCACAGAGTGTGGCAATCGCCGGACAGACGGTCATCAATGTTGCATTGTCCGCTGATATAAAAAGACTCGACGAAGTAGTGGTCATAGGTTATGGCACCATGAAAAGGAGGGACTTGACAGGTTCGATTTCGTCAGTAAGCGGAAAAACGCTTCAGAGCATTCCTGTGACATCAACAGCCCAGGCTATCACGGGTAAAATGGCCGGTGTACAGGTTACGACTACAGACGGTTCGCCCGATGCCGATGTCATGATTCGTGTGCGTGGTGGCGGTTCGGTGACGCAGGATAATTCACCATTATATATCGTGGATGGTTTCCCGGTCAATAAGATCAGTGATATTGATCCCAATGATATTGCAAGCATCGACGTTTTAAAAGATGCCTCTTCCACGGCCATTTATGGAGCCCGCGGTGCTAATGGCGTCGTTATTATAACGACAAAAAATCCTAGCGGAGGTAAAACCACGGTAACGTATAACGGATATGTGCAGGTGAAAACGCTGCCAAAAGAATTGTCGGTCCTTTCACCGTATGAATTCGCCTTGCTGCAATATGAGCTTGCATCTTTGAAAGGATCGGCGGCAATTAGCAGTTATAATACTTATTTCGGGTCGATCGATGATATCGATATTTATAAAAACCAGATCGGCACGGACTGGCAACGGCAGGTATTCGGCCCAATGAGTTTGAACGATGCGCTAAGCTCCCCTAATCATTTTTCGCAGTCGCATAATTTGAGCATCATGGGGGGAAACCAGGTGACAAAATATAACCTGAGCGTCACCCAAACCAATGATCCGGGCTTAATGATCGGAACGGGTAACTCGAGGACAAACCTGAATTTCAGATTATCACATGATTTGCTGAAACAATTGAAAGCCGAGTTCAATACCCGTATGTCGCAAACAACCATAGACGGGGCGGGAACGGCCGATTACAACAAGTCATCCACGAAGATCAGAAATGCCGTTACTTATCGGCCTATGAACGGATTAGCCGATTATATTCCAATTGATGAGAACGATTTATCGAGTGCCATTGACGTAACGAGCGGATTGGTAGATCCGGTTACCCTTGCACAGCAAAGCTACAGGAAACAACGGCAGTTTGCTCTCAATATGAATGGCGCATTGTCGTGGTCGATTTTAGATAATCTTGTTGCGCGTTCCGAATTTGGAGTGGATTATCATTATAATAAAGATAACTGGTTCTACGGTCCTTTGACTTTAACGGCGAAAAACAACGGGAACCTTCCATATGCTCAAATTATTACCTCTACCAATCCCGGTTACAGATGGTCGAATACCCTTAATTACACCATTAAGAAGTTGATAAAAAACGATGAACTCGGTTTGCTGGTTGGCCAGGAGATTTTGAGTCAGAATACGACCTCGATAACCAGCACGGCACGTTTGTTTCAGAATCCGAAGATTGATCCCGCTAAGGCCTTTGCTTTTATGACATTGGGCTCGCAGGAATATACCAACACCAATGAATCGGAAGACAACAACCTGGCTTCTTTTTTTGGTAGAGCTAATTATTCACTATTGCAACGTTACCTGTTGACTTTAACGTTGCGTGCCGATGGTTCTACAAAATTTGCACCCGGACATCAATGGGGTTATTTCCCTGCTGCCGCAATCGCATGGCGAATTGGTGAAGAGCAATTTATGAAGAAACAGAAAGTCGTTTCAAGTTTGAAACTCAGGGCCAGTATAGGTGCTGCCGGTAACAACCGTATGAACGATGACATGTGGAGAGCTCTTTACGCTTTGAGTTCAACGAAACCCATCGGTTTTAATGAGGTTCCGCAACCCTACTACCAGCCTGCCTCCTCTATCCTTTACAATCCGGACTTAAAATGGGAAACAACGATTACCCGAAACAGTGGCCTTGATTTCGGTTTATTCAAGGATCGGATCAACGGTACTTTTGATGTATACTGGAATACGACAAAAGATCTGCTGGTTCAGTCTACCATTCCTTCCAACACCGGCTATTCGAGCCAGATGCGCAACATCGGTCAGACATCTAACCGTGGTGTTGAGCTGACATTGAATACCAACATCATTAACAAACCCGATTTTACATTTTCCATTTCCTTTAATATTGGCATGAACAGGAGTAAGATCGATAAATTGGATGGGGTAAACTCCAAACCGTTTAATTCGGGATGGGGCAGCACAGACCTGAGAGAACAGGATGATTATATTTTACAGGTTGGACAGGCCGTTGGTCAGATCTATGGTTATGTCGCTGATGGAATGTATTCGGTCAATGATTTTTATTACAATGCGGTTACCAAGAAATATACCCTGAAAGCAGGCATACCCAACGATGCTAGTATCATTTCAGCGGTCAATTTTGGTCCCGGATGCCTGAAACTCAAAAAACTGAGCTCAGATACCAGTATGATCATCAGTCCTGATAAAGACCGGACCATCATCGGAAACACGAATCCCTTGAATTCGGGCGGGGTAAACTTTAACTTAACCTATAAAGGTTTTGATTTTGCCTTGTTCTTCAACTGGGTATATGGGAATAAAATATATAACGCCAACAAAATTGACTTTACCTCTTATTGGAACCGGACTTATACCAATATGCTGTCTATGGTCGATTATGAGCACCGGTTTAAATACATTGATCCCAATGGTAATCTGGTGACCGATCCGACAGCATTGGCCGAGTTGAATAAAAATGCCACTATATGGACTCCATTTATGGGCCGGCCTGTTGTCACAACCTGGGCCATTGAAGACGGTTCATTCCTGCGTTTAAACAACGTGACCCTGGGCTATACTCTGCCGAAGAAATTGATTTCAAAGGTAGGGATGACGCAATGCCGGTTTTATTTCACGGTATATAATGCATGGATATGGACAAATTATTCAGGCTATGATCCTGAAGTCAGTACCGTTCGAAGCACACCACTCACGCCCGGTGTAGACTATTCAGCATATCCCAAGGCCCGTTCCTATACATTAGGTGTAAATCTTTCTTTCTGATAATTAAAAAAACTAAATATTTAAAACAATGATTCGCAGGTTTATATATTTCATGGCCGTAACAACAGTGTTGTTTACCTCATGTAAAAAATATCTGGAAACAGACTCGCCTTCTACATTTTCAAACGATTATGTGTTTTCGCATGAATATGATATTTATAATGCGTTGAAGGGGGTTTATGCATTACTCACTCTGGACGAAGGTTATTCAACCCGGCTATCTTTCTATTATACCGTAAATACGGATGTAGAGATGATTACCGGGGGTTCGGATGGAGGACGTCGTGACATTGCCGAATTTACTTGCAATACTTCGAACAGCGAAGTTCTGAAACCGTGGAACAACTGTTATCAGGCCATTAATCGAGCCAATGAGTGTATAAAAGGGATTAAAAACAGTTCGTTGTATGCAACCAATGCCAACGTCAGACAAATGTACGGCGAGGCAATTGCGTTGCGGGCTCAGATGTATTATGAGCTGGTTCGCAACTGGGGTGATGTCCCTTTTAAATTAACACCGACCGTAGCCGGGGATAATTTTTATTTGCCCAGAACCGATCGCGATACGATCCTGACCCATATCATCAATGATCTAATTGAAGTTGAACCCGATATGTATTATGCAGATCAAATGTCAGAAGGAATCGAGCGAATGAACCGTGGATTCGTTCAGGGTTTGATTGCAAGGATAGCACTCGCCCGTGGGGGATATTCCCTGCATTCGGATGCAAGTGGGACGCTGACCATGAAGAGAAACGAAACGGATTATCTGAAATACTACCAGATTGCCAATAAATATTGTAAGCTGTTGGTAGCAAGTAATAAACATGCGTTGACGCCATCTTTTAAAACCGTATTCCTGAACGAGTGCCAGTTTATCACCCCAAAGAACGGGGATGTATTGTATGAGATAGCATTTCCGGCTACCTACAGCTCCGACCTGGGATATTACAACGGCATTAAGATGACGGCAGGGACACAACCTTATGGCAGTGCAAGTGGCTCGATCTGTTATCCTCCCTCTTATTTCTATTCTTTTGACACGACCGATACCCGTTTGCCGGTGACTTGCGCCCTCTATTCACTGGATGGAACGTTAAAGCAGGTAATTGCCAATCCGGCAGGCGGCATTACGACCGGTAAATGGTGCAAGGCATTCATGTCGACCCCTCAGGGTGCGGCAAGCACGAAATATACCGGAATCAACTGGCCTATCATGCGTTATTCGGATGTCCTGCTGATGCTGGCCGAGACTGAAAATGAGATTAACGGTGGTCCAACCGATGTTGCAAAAAATGCACTTATCCAGGTTCGGCAACGTGCTTTCCCTTCAACAGTATGGGACACGAAAGTGACGCAGTATGTTAATGCCGTTTCAGTTGACAAGGCTACCTTTTTCAATGCAATTGTAAATGAACGCGCCTGGGAATTTGGGGGTGAGTGTCTGAGAAAATTTGATCTGATCCGCTGGAATCTGTATGGCAAAACCATTGCCGCGACCCGTTTGAAATTGATACAGATGGGTCTGGATACTCGTCTGGGAACAGGACAGGGGACCTATGCAACTTTTCCGGACAAAGTTTACTGGAAATACAAAGCGGATAATGTGACCCTTGATATTGCCGGTCTCTATAAGAAACTGAGTGTTGCTCCTACCGGGTATACTACGGCCAACTGGTTGATGAATCTGGCAAACGCCGACGGATCGGCCCCCTCTTTTATCACCGATATGTTTTCGGGCTATACCGATAACACCGGAGCAGCACCTGTCCGTTATATCCTGCCTATTCATCAGTCTGTGATTGCTGCAAGTTTAGGTAATCTTCAAAATTATTATAATTATTAAGCCCGATACAACTTAAGTTTGACATCATGAAGACAAAAATTATCTCTAAACATATCTTCTTTTGGCTGATTGCCATAGCGATATTCATGGGCGCCTGTACAAAGAACCCGGTTGAGAATCCGTTAATCAGACTCTTTGAACCCGTTGTATCAACCAGTCCGCAGGTACAGGGAAACCAAATTACTTTTTCGTGGTTGAAAATAACGGGTACCGCCTCGTATAAAGTGGATATAAGCCGGGACACTACCTTCAAAACCATCGATCAGACGGTTAAAGTAAGCAAGGATACCAACTACGTTGTTTTTAGCAATCTTTTATGGGATACGGGTTATCGTATCCGTTTGAGGGGAATAGCAAGCGATACTACCAAGAATTCAAAGTATGTAAAGGTTGATGTGAAGACCGGAAAATTCCCTACGATATTGATTGCTCCAACTTCAAATGACCTCACGGATTATTCCATTGTCGTACGTTGGAATAATACGGGGGCAACTGCGACTTCAATCAATGTTCTGAAGACCAATGGTACACTCGTTAAGACCGTTGCCCTGACTTCGACGGATATTACCAACGGATACAAGGAAATACAGGGCCTTGCCGGAACCACAACTTATGTAGTGAGTATTTATAGCGGAACAACGCTGAGGGGTACCCAGAACTACACCACGACGGCATCGCCTAACTTTGGAAATGCTGCCGTCATCGACCTGAGAAGTATTACCGGACGTCCCACCCTTCTAACCGATACGATGGCAACAGCACCTTCAGGAGCGGTATATATCTTGCGCCGCAATGAAATCTATACCTGTAATTCTGCCGCTGCCGTGACTCTGACAAAATCGATAAAAGTAATCTGTCTGCCCGGCCTGGGTTCACCAGCTTTCCTGAATTATTTGAATGAAACCGATGTTTCAGGAGCTATCGATTCGATAAAATTCCTGAATGTTTCCATCTCCGGATTAAAGACGGATGGCATCAGCAAGGTTTCGTACATGTTCAATACCACTTCTTCGAACAGTTGTAACATTGGAATTGTCAGCTTTGAGAATTGCACCATCAAGTCATTTGGTAATGCAATTGTCCGGTTACAGACCGGTGCTGCTCCATGGGGAATTATCAATAAAGTGCTTGTAAAGAGCTGTGTCATAAATGATATTGGCATTGCAAGCGGTTATGGAATTTTCCATGCTGCAAATGGAAGTGCAAATGGAAACAAAATCAATGATTTTGAGATGCAAAGTACTACTTGCTATAACTTTTCAAAGGGGGTATTGGTAAACAGTATGGCTAATTCAGCATCCGCGCTTGTCAACAATTGCACTTTTAATGACTTTATCACCAGTGGCAACTATTTTATGGACTTTGGCACTTATACCGTTACGTCGGTAAATATCAATAACAGTATCTTTGGTAAAACGAAAGATGCTGCTCTTTCCAGAGGAGTCCGGGCAAGTACAAGTACAACTGTTAATACAAACAATTGCTATAATACCTCTGATTTCGTCACGGCAGCCAATCCGATACCCGGTCTGAATGCGTTTAGCGGTCTATCCACAGATCTATGGACAGATCCTGCAAACGGAGTATTTACGTTTAAGGCCACCAGTTTCGCAGGCAAAACCAGTTCCGGCGATCCACGCTGGAGATAGGTTTTATACGCTTTCTTTTTCAAAGGATCCTTAACAATCCTATTTTAATTTTTTATACTTTTAACCGATGAGCCACGTGAAGAGCGTGGCTCATTGTTTGAGACCTGAAATTATTCAAGGTCTGTTTATTATTAATGATTTATGGCATACACATGTGAGAACACAAACACCAATGAAGTTCTCTTGTGCGGGTTCCATACGACCTATTTAATCAAATTATTTTCAGATGAAACGAGCATGTTTCAAAAGCACAAACACCGATGAAAATCTTCCATGCGAGTTCCATACGACCTATTTAATCAAATTATTTACGTATGAAAAAGTTACTTTGTATTCTTTTTAGTTTTACATTATTCTCATTTACGTCCATTCAAAAAAATGAAATCACCATATATATGATTGGTGATTCGACGATGGCCAACAAGCCTTTATACGATAATCCCGAAAGGGGATGGGGGCAACTTTTTCCGCGGTTCTTTAACGACAAGGTGAGAATTGAAAATCACGCCGTCAACGGAAGAAGTACCAAAAGCTTTATCGATGAAGGGCGGTGGGATTCAATCATGTTGAAACTCAAAAAGGGGGATTATGTCTTCATTCAGTTTGGGCATAATGATGAAAAAAAAGAAAACCCTAAAGTCTATGCCGAAGCACACACCACATATAAACAAAACCTGGCAAGGTTTATAAGCGATTGCCGGCAAAAGGGGGCCATCCCCATTCTTTGCACGCCGGTGGTAAGACGCCGCTTTGATGATAAAGGCATGTTCTTTGATACTCACGGCGACTATCCGGATGTGGTCAGAGAACTGGCCAAGGAGCAACATGTGCTATTCATCGATATGCACCAGAAAACTGAAAAGCTGCTCAGGGAATATGGCGCCGAAGGCTCAAAAGCCTTGTTTTTATACATCAAACCGGGTGAATATCAATCTTTGCCTAAAGGCAGGATAGATGATACGCATTCTTCAGAGTTGGGTGCAATCAAGAATTGCCAATTGGCCATAGAGGGCATAAAAGAACTGGGAATAGACCTGAAAAATTATTTGAAAAATGAATAAGTATCGATCGGGGATCTTGTTACTGGGCTTCATGGCATTTTGCTCCATGTCGCTCTATTCGCAAAACGACAAGACCGAAGTCTCCCGGGTCTGGGTGGCCGACAATGGTGACGGAACCTATAAAAATCCTATCCTGTATGCAGATTATTCGGATCCCGACATCGAAAGGGTCGGCGACGATTATTATATGATTGCATCGAGTTTCAATTGTGTCCCCGGTATTCCCATTTTGCATTCTAAAGACCTGGTGAACTGGAAGATCATAGGGTATGGCATCGACCGGCAAAAGCCGTTTGACGTTTTTGACAAGCCTCAGCACGGGAACGGGGTCTGGGCTCCTTCCATCCGGTTTCATAAGGGTGAGTTTTATATTTATTATCCTGATCCCGACTATGGTATTTATGTCATTAAAGCTAAAAATCCGGCAGGCCCCTGGAGTGACCCTGTTTTGATCAAGGCTGCAAAAGGCTGGATCGATCCTTGTCCATTATGGGATGAAGATGGCAGGGCGTGGTTGGTCTCTGCGTTGGCCGGAAGCAGGGCAGGAGCCAAAAGTGTCATGATCGTCAGCAAAATGAATGATGAAGGGACAAAATTGTTGGATGACGGGGTCATCGTGTATGATGGCCATCAAAAAAATCCAACGATAGAAGGTCCCAAATTTTATAAGAGAAACGGGTATTATTATATCTCAGCTCCTGCAGGTGGTGTGCCCACCGGCTGGCAACTGATCCTTCGCTCGAAAAATGTTTATGGCCCCTATGAAGAAAAAATTGTATTGGATCAGGGGAAAACCATCATCAACGGTCCTCACCAGGGTGGATGGGTTCAAACTCAAAGCGGCGAATACTGGTTTATTCATTTTCAGGATAAAGATGCGTACGGTCGCATCATAAATCTGGAACCCATGAAATGGGTCAACGATTGGCCGGTAATTGGCGTTGATCCGGATGGGGATGGGAAAGGAGAACCGGTGTTGACCTACAAGAAACCCAATGTCGGCAAGAGCTATCCCATCTGTACGCCCCTTGAGTCGGATGAATTCAATCAGCCCGGATTAGGGTTGCAATGGCAATGGCATGCAAATCCGCAACCCAATTGGGCTTTTACGACGGGCGCCCTGGGATACCTGCGTTTGATCTGTATACCTCAACCTGCTTCATTTGTTAATTTCTGGGATATCCCCAATTTGCTGCTACAGAAGTTCCCTGCCCCTGAATTCATGGTTACGGCCAGGATGACTTTTAATCCCCTCTACAACAATGAGAAAACTGGATTGATCATCATGGGACAGGATTATTCGTACATTTCCGTAAAACAGTCTGATAATGGATTGGCTGTTTCGCAGACGGTATGTTTAAATGCCATGAAACAAGGCAAGGAAATTGAAGGCAAGGCGGCAAAACTTACTTCATCCACATTCTTTTTGCGGGTGCGCGTCAGGGAAGGTGCGATTTGTCAGTTTAGCTGCAGCAACGATGGAAAAGAGTTTTTCGATGTCGGGGAGCCTTTCAAAGCCAAAAAGGGAATGTGGATAGGGGCAAAGGTGGGCCTGTTTGCGACACGGACCGATTATAAAGCAGGCGAGGTCGGTTATACGGATGTCGATTGGTTCAGAATTGAAAGGAATCAATAACTTGTTTGTTTTAAACTCATTATCTTTGAGTCGTTAAAGATTGATATGGATAAATTTGAATTTAAGAAAGCGCTTCAAAAC
>JAUZOX010000570.1 GCA_030706265.1 Bacteroidota bacterium
AACTATTGGTTTCGGATTCAAAATAGTCGTTCAGGATGAGGGTATGATCGGTTTGACCATCGATGACGGCTGTTATGTCGTGCCCTATCCCTGTTCCAAGGGTGTTGATGCCGCTTTCGTCACTTACCAAAGCCAACAGGGTTGGGCCATCTCCTGTGAGTCCGCCAGATCTGAAAAGGGTATCGTTCATAAATAGCCTCACGGCAGGGCCTGTCTTATCGGCAATCGTATCATTTGAAAAGCCTCCGATGATGGGACGTTCGTCGTTTCCGGCAGCATCATTTGTTCCGTTTGAAGCATAATAACTGAAACGGGAGTTCCCATACCGAAATGCAATGTCCTTGGGGACAATGAAAGAGAAGTTGAATTCGCCGTCTTTAACATCTGCCGTTCCTTTATAAATGAGGCTTTTCTGTAGCCAGAAACTGAAAACGGTTCCACCGTTGTTCCCAAGTGTATTGACTAATAATGGTTTGTCGAAGACGGAACTGTATAGAATACCGTTAAAACCGGTCATTTTGGAATTACTGTTGTCTGCGATATATCCCTTTACCGTTACTTTTGAAAGTGCATGCAATGTATCGTTTCCGGGGATTTTATCGTTGATAAGGGATGTGATGACCTTGTAGCGGGGGGCTGCAAGCTTCATGGTCGGATCGCCTATTAACAGTATCTTTTGGGTATTGACCGTGTTTCCATTTTCCAGCTTGGCTTGTCTGAGTACATCGCCGATTCTTAGCTGTAGGCCGGCAGGAGTAAGCCAGTTGGATAAGAGGCTTTTGTTCATGAACAGATTGGGCGATCCAAAGGTGAGTCTGACCGTTGAGATTAAGGCTGCACCACCGCTGTTGGGGTTTAACAGGATCTGTTCACCGGCCGATAAGACCTGTGGATCGTCGAAACGGCTAAACTCACAGGTTGCAGTTATAAAAACGGGAAGATTGTCATATGAATGCCAATTGGCGATGTCACTTACAGTGAGAACCTTTTCATCGGCCCATCCCTCTTCTCCTCCATGTCCGGTATAATTGATCAGCAGGGTGCCGTTGTTTACATGTTGCGTGATGGCCTGATTGACTTCGGGATAGGTGTTTCCCGAAGCAGATGTGACCTCAGGATATGCATCGAGATATATTTTATCAATCGTAAAGTTTGGGTTTACGTTGCTAACTGTATTGGCCAAATCTTCGGACTGATCCATAAAGATGTTGGATTCCTGGTCATCCGCAACAAAACAGATTGAATTTCTCCAATCGCCGGTTACCAGAGGCGTATTGACAGAATAATGGATGATCTTCTCGACTACACCTATTGCTTCGGCTGCAGTTTTAACGGGTAGACGTCCTATCCCGAGATTGATGAAATCATTTGAACTGCCTCCTGAGCCATGGTCGAGCATGCCCAGGTAATCATCAGTCGCAAAAGAATTTATTGTCGATACCGAGTTTGCAGATTCATAGGTGGGGATAAAATTGGTGTTTGCAGGTATTCTGTTTTTGTAATCGTACGAAGCATCGCCCATGAGCAAGAGATAACGTAACTTTTGGGTTGCGGTTCCGCGATCGTAAAGCATCTTGCAAAAATAGCGGATGGCAGATAGGTCCTGCGCTCCGGAAGAAAACTCATTATAGATGTTGCCTGTGTTGACAATCAAAACATTAAGACCATCATTGGTGGTGCGGAAATCGGCAAGACGTTTTGCGGCATCTATGAACAGCGGGTCGGTCACTATTAATAAGTCAGGAACGACCGATGCATGCAAGTCCTGATTAGGAACGGGGCCAACGATCTGTGGCTGTAAAAAACCACTGTTATCGAATGCCATAAAGTTACGAAGCGTGTCCGCAGAGAGGGCGAAAGCAAGATCAGTCCCGGACTGAGTGGTATTGATCTTAGCAGGATGCAGCGGATCTGTAATTTCCCAAACCGTAGCCTGTGAACCATTTGTGATGGTAAACCGGGCGACATTGCTCTTTCCAAAAGATGCGACATCGCTGAATTGAAGCTGTCCTGTTGAAAAGATAAGTTTGCGGCGAACATTAACTTCAAGAAATTCAAGCCATCCTGTTGCTATATCAGAAGTCTTATTATAGCTAATCGTAAAATCCAATTTGGCTTTCGGTTGCGTAAAAGTGCAGGTATCTATTCCTGTAAAAGCATAGTCATAAGTGGAACTACTGAGTGAAATGGGGTCAATGAACAAACTCGATTGCTGGGTTCTATATTTCAGGTCGATCGAACTTTGTGCAGTAGATCGGGCTGCAGCACTCATTCTGACTCTAAAAGGAGTCGTTTCGTCAATATTGTCAAATTGAAAGCTGATAGTGGGAGACTGGCTGTTGAGTAGTTCTTTCCCAAACCATTGCCGACCTGATTTGATGAGATTTATTTCGTCTTTCTCATAAAAAGCATAGTCGTTGTAGGTGGAAACTTGGTGAGTGGGTGAAGCTGAAGACTGGTTTTTGAGATTAATCCTTAACCCGGGAGTACTTTCGATGGTCAGGAAGTAGAAACTTTGGTCACTGTAAATGTTTTTCTGGTGGACATACAGCTTTTGAGTGCTGTCCCAGCTCCAGGTGTCAGCTCCTTTTCCATAAAACAAAATATAATCGTTCGGATCGAAGTGACCGTCCG
>JAUZOX010000571.1 GCA_030706265.1 Bacteroidota bacterium
AATAATCAACCGGCAATCAGTGCCGATCCTTTCATCCAAAGGCAAATGCTGATGTCCGAAGACAAAAAAGTTGATAGCCGGGTCACTGATTAATTTTTCTTTGCTGAAATGATACAGTCTTTCGTCATTAATTGATCTGCCGCCATTATTGGCCCAGTTGGCCTCTTTAAGTATGTTGGCATATCTGCTTCGTCTTGAAAAATAGAGTGCCAGACGGGTTCCAATGTCCGGGTGAATCCATTTAAACAGCCATTGATTGGGTTTAAATTCAAACACCTTTTTCAACATCTTATATCCAATGTCGCCCGGACCAAGACCATCGCCATGGGCCAAAAAAAAACGAATGCCATTAACCGTTTTGATCTGTGACTCCCGATGAAGGTTGATATTCAGTTCCCGTGCGAAGTAATCGAATGCCCAGATATCATGATTTCCCCTAAAAAGATGGACGTCAATTCCCGAATCGGTAATTTCAGCCAACTTACCAAACAGACGTGCAAACCCTTTTGGAATCACTGTCTTATATTCGAACCAGAAATCAAAGAGATCTCCCATCAAATAAATTTCTCTCGCATCCTTTCGGATACTTTCAAGCCATGCAACCAAAAGCCGTTCCCTTTTCAGACTCGAGGCATGATCTGGAATCCCTAAATGGAAATCGGACGCAAAGTATATTTTTTCGCCTTTCTTTAGTTCGAGTAATTCTGTTTTCAATATATAATCAGTTTGGGATATTTTATTTTGATATTTTTCTGAATTGCTATAGCCGAAAATAGGGTTACCAATTTATCGTTAACGGTTAGGAGAATACGAAGGATTCAAGTCACCCGGTGGAAGCATGTGATTTATTTTCTGATGATATTTAATCCTTTTCATGATTTGCTGAACCCTTTCATGAAAATTCACAGTCAGTTGATTGCCCCGATGGGTAACAGCAAGACTGCTGTCAATTTTCTTAAAGTAATTAATGTCACGTTCTTCGTAAAACAACGGAATCCGCGAAATCTTTGCATCAAGGACCAACAAGGATGCCAGTGAACCGGAGTTTTTATTGATGAAGTGGCTCGCAAAATCACGCTGGTTTTCCATTATCGCGTTAAAGATAGAATCAAGCCGAATACGGGTAGTTAAATATTCAGGACTCATGTGACTGGTTCTGAACACAAACGTAACCGAGTCGATTCGTTTTAATTGTTTGCGGGTAACGTCCCAATAATCCAGGTAAAGCCGTGTTTCTTTAGACCCTTTCGCATTCCATGTTGACAAAAGATCGTCGGCATCACCGGTAAGCTTTATCGTTTCACCTTTATTGCCAATCAAAAGGGCATAATCATCATTGCGGGACGAAACGAAAAACATGCCTGCATCTTTTACTTTAATCCTAAAGCTGAATAACTCCTTATCACTCCTGACATGTGCCGAATCAATCAGATGCATGGATTTCCCATCAAAATCGTGCAACCATATTATCTTATCTTTTGAATTAGTTAACGTTCCATTGATAACCACCTCATCGGATTTTGCTTCAGGCGTTCTTTTGCAGCCAACAAAAACAACGGTAACCACGATTAATAAAAACCATCCTATTCCGTCATTCACTTTTCCCATCTTTGTCCAGTAACGTGTGGCAAAATTAATCAAACTGTCAATGATAAACAGAACATTTTAAACGGTTTCTACAAAATCTGTAATTAGTTTATCAAATTTCCCCTTTTCCTTGAAATGAAACGATATTTCGATAGGGATATAATAAATGGGGATTTCTTTCAGCATCTGTTTCAGTGAAGATTCATGCAACCGCATTGCATCTTTTTCAGTAGTAATCAAAACCTTACGCTTTGAAAACTGGTCATTGTAAGTTGAGATTATGGTGTTTATGTCGTTATCGCTGAATTGATGGTGATCTTTAAAATAGACCACAACCAACTCGCTGCATAACCTTTTCAAATATTGTTCAAGTGGATAAGGGTTTGCAATTCCGGCAAAGAGGACAACCGTATTAATTTCATTAAAATTCAGGTCCGGTAAGTCACCATAAAGGGAAACCGGTTGACCATATGTAACATAACTAAAAAAGACCTTCTGGTGGGGCAACGGTTTAAGCTTTTCCAAAACCGCCCTCTTACTCAAAGGCGAAAACACCGGATCTGTCTTTGTGACAATGATAATATCGGCCCGGTTAGCCCCTTTGACAGGTTCACGCAAACGCCCGGCTGGCAATAAATAATCATTGGAATAGAGGCTGTGAAAATCAGTGAGCAAGATCGACAAACCGGGCTTTACATAACGATGCTGATAGGCATCGTCTAATATCACGGCCTGTAAGCCAACCTGTTTTTCTAACAACGTTTGAATTCCATGTTTCCGGTTTTCGTCAACGGCAACCAGGATGTTTTCGAATTTGTTGATATACTGCATCGGCTCGTCTCCGACCTGGGCAACGGTCGAATCAATATCGGCCAACACAAATCCTTTGGTTTTTCGGAGGTAGCCCCGGCTGACCACAGAAATTTTATAACGATCCTTCAGCAAACGGATGAGGTATTCAACATGGGGCGTCTTTCCGGTCCCTCCCGCCGACAGATTGCCCACGCTGATAACAGGGAGTTTAAATTCAGCAGATTTAAGCA
>JAUZOX010000572.1 GCA_030706265.1 Bacteroidota bacterium
CCGCAGCCGTTCCTTTGCTTTGGTTGCATTACGGTTGATTTTGCCGGAAACGGTATATACAAATTGAGAAACGACATAAATGGCTTTGGGTCGTTTGTATTTATGCCATTCGCCAAAAGCACGCTGAATTTGTTCCAATGGAACCCGGTCAGGAGACGAGGCTTCGATAAAAAGCACAATTCTTTCACCAAGTTCTTCATCAGGCAGTCCGGTAATGAAATAGGGTAAATGCATATAGGGCGAAAGCAGCTTTTCGAGTTGTTCTGGACTTACCTTCAGGCCACCCGAATTGATCACAAAGTCCAGCCGCCCCAACCACCGGAAACGAGTCTGTCCATCAAGCTCACAGATGTCATTTGTCTGCAGCTTTTCGATGCCCAGGAATGCAGATGTGATCTGAAGACAATCACGTTCATCGAGATCAAAGCGGGCATCCGCCAATCCTTCATACCATTCGGAAGCATCAGGCCCGTTTAGTTTCTTCAATGCGACATGGCTCATCGTTTCGGTCATGCCATAGCTGCAATAACATTTGACCTCTTGCCTGAACAGCATATCCTGCATCTTGTCCGAAACCGCCGCCCCACCCAACAGGATGGTTTCAGCCTGATCGAGACACCCCCGGTCCAGACAATGTTGAACCTGAAGGGGCACCATGGCAGCAAACTTCACTTTTTCCAGAGTGTTCGATAACGGACACCCGGCCGGGCTCACCGCATCCAGGTGCAAGCCCCTTTCCATCGCCCTGACGAGCATCATCCTGCCCGCGATATTTTCTGCCGACAGGCACAGCAAGGCACGGTCCCGTGGCTTTAATCCGAAATAATCACATGTCATGGAAGCCGAAATCCGCATCCTGGCTTTGGATAACCGGATAACCCGGGGTTCTCCGGTTGATCCGGAGGTATGGGCGAGAATATCCTCGTCCTCGTTAAACCATTGCTTCAGAAACGAAACGACCGATCTTTGCCACTGCATCTCACCCGGAAACCGATCTTTTTCAACGGCTTCAACAATGTTTGATGCGGTATAAACCCGATCACCGATAACCAGTGTAAACGAGGGATGCATAGCCTTACAATTTTATTTCCTGCCACGCCCTATCGGGCAGGTAATAGAGTGCCCCCTGCCTGACAACCAGTGGCGACGGGATATTATTCAGATATAGCTGTCCTGTGCCCAATCCCTGTGGCAAGGGGTTATTCAAAGTATAGGTCCATTGGGCAATGGCATTTAATCCGATATTCGATTCAAGCGCCGAAGTGATCCACCACCCGATATTTAAGTCACTGGCAGCCCGGATCCATTCCGTTGCGCCACTGAATCCACCTACCAGTGCCGGCTTAATGATGATATATTGAGGACGGATATTTTTCAGCAGTTCCTTTTTGGCCTCCGGCAACTGGTGATTGATTAGCTCTTCATCCAGGGCAACCGGAATGGGAGAAAGGCTGCACAGTTCGTTCATCGCCAATGGCTGTCCCTGTCGTATTGGTTGCTCTATTGAATGGAGCTGATAGTCGGAAAGCCATTTTAATTTTTCCAGGGCCTCATCCGGAAGGAATGCGCCATTGGCATCGACCCTGATTTCAACATCGTCCGGTGAAAATTCATTCCGAATCGCTTTCAACAATGAAAGCTCCGATTTGAAATCTATGGCCCCTATTTTAAGTTTAATGCAGCGAAATTGATTGTTCAGTTTTTGATGGATGCGGTGCAGCATCTCATCTTTCCTCCCCATCCACACCAGTCCGTTGATCGAAATAGCGTCCTCTCCCTGCGTAAAACGGGAAGGATGGAGAATCTTGTGTCCGCCCTGATACATATCGGCACAAGCCGTCTCAAGGCCAAAACGGATGGAAGGCCATTCAGCCAACAGGGTTGCACTTTCTGAAACATACCGGTCAGGATCTTCACATACCTTCCGCATCATATCGGCATACTCCGGCCTGTCGTCATAACTAAGCCCGCGGAAGACAGCACATTCGCCCCATCCTTTTACAGTGGGATCGTCTTCTTTCCATACCGAAATAAACCAGGTTTCCTTTTCATGCAACACACCACGCGAAGTGCCGGCAGCAAATTTAAACTGAAGCTGATAAGGAAAACATTCTGCGTTCATTGGATTATAAAATAAAACCTAAACCCAAAAGCACGGAAAATAACAGCGTACAAAGTGACAGTATTTTCAATTCAGGATCGAGAAGTACGGGCTCATTGTTTGCCCAAACCCTGCGTCCATGAAATACCAATGGGATAAAAGCAATCAAAAACAAAAAATTATATAATGAAGTAAAATTCAGCGCAACATAGATTAAGCCCCCCAGTAAGGCTCCGGCAATCAACACAAAATGATAAATCTTAGCAACACGACTCCCTAAAAAGACCACGATTGTGCGCTTTCCGGATTTCTCGTCATTGATAATATCCCGCATATTGTTCACATTCAGCACACCCACGCTCAAAAGGCCAACTGAAATTGCGGGAAACAGGATAGCCAGCGGAAGACGGTTGGTTTGAAGAAAATAGGTTCCCAACGTGCCGACCAATCCAAAAAACACAAAGACATAAAAGTCGCCCAGCCCGCGATAGCCATAAGGGTTCTTTCCAACGGTATATTTGACGGCTGC
>JAUZOX010000573.1 GCA_030706265.1 Bacteroidota bacterium
CAAAGGTTATGACTTCAACTACCAGGAAATATGGCATACCGAGCGCGACGTATACAACAAAAGCATTCCCGAATATCAGAATCACACCTCGATTGTAACGGCGATCGTTTCATTTGGCGTTGCCAATCTGGACCACCTGCTTTCACGTGAGGGATACTATCTCCCGGATGGGAAGTGAAGGGCTGTAGAAACCAAAAAGAAAAGGCGATTCCATAAATCGCCTTTTCTTTTTGGTTCAAGATCAGAAAGCCATTGATTTAACCCCTGACTTTTTCTTTAAAGACCTGTCCCCGTTCCTCAAAGTTTTTAAACATGTCGTAGCTGGCGGCTGCGGGCGACAAAAGGCAGATGCCCCCGGGGCGGGTGTTGTCACGGGCAAGGCGGGTGACCTCATCGTAGTCATCGGCGCTGAAGAAATGCTTTCCGGTGATCCCTGCCTCGCTCAGCATCCGGTAGATCCTTTTTCCGGCTTCACCGATGAAGATCAGGTTCCGGACGGTGGAGCCGGCCAGGTAATCAACGAGTACCGAATAGTCGATGCCCCGGTCAAGGCCGCCCAATATGAGGGTGTCCACATATTTTAAGGTATCGACGGCCGCAATGGTGGCCTGGGGTATGGTCGAAATGGAATCGTTGTAGTATTTGATGCCATGATAGTCGCCAACATACTCGATGCGGTGTTCCAGTCCTTTGAAGTCACCGATGCCGGCCAGAATATCGCTGTCGGGGATGTTGTTGAGCGTACAGGCCAGTGTAGCGGCCATGATATTCAAGACATTGTGTGTGCCGGGGAGATAACGCGGGGCGTTTAGGTCATAAAATTCCCGGTTGCCATCCAGCGAAAGATACAGGTGATCGGTGTCGCTCCAGGCTCCGTTGACCATGGTCTTTTGGGCACTGAACGGATGGACGGTACCCGGCAGGTCATAGGCTTCCAGCAGGGCCATTATCCTCTTGTCGTCGTGATTATAGATAAAATGATCGCCCGGACGTTGACATATGGCAATGTTCAGTTTGGAAAGCTGGTATTCGAGAAATGAAATATAATGATCGAGATGCTCTTCGAACAGGTTGAGCAATATGGCGGTATGGGGTGCGACGGTGATATACTGCAGCTGATGCGACGACAGCTCAAAGATGATGAGGGTCTGATCGTCGATCCGGTCCAGCATGTCAAAGGGCGGTAATCCGATATTTCCGACGAGTACGGTATTGTCGGTGTGCCTCGAGATGATGTGTTTGATCAGGCTGCTGGTAGTGCTTTTGCCTTTGGTACCCGTGATGCCGATGACCTGTGGGGCGTACAGGCGCAGGAAAAGATCGGTTTGTGACGAAACCTTTTCCCTGGCAGGTTGTTCCTTCAGGTTCTTAAAGGTCACTCCGGGTGACTTGATAATCAAGTCAAAGTCGTTGATTCCCAGGAGATAGGTCGATCCCAGGTTAAAGGCAAGCTGCTTGTCGTGCTTGAATTCAGGGAATTTATCCCTGAGGGTCACATCGTGATCTGCAATGGTTAAATGGATGTCCGGAAGCCGATTTCGGATAAACCGGAACGTCGAGATGCCTTCACGTCCGCATCCCACCAGTACAATGCGTTTTCCTTCAAGGAATTTCTTTATTTCGAAAGCCATGATAAGGCGTTTTTAAGGATGAGTTCAAAACGAGGTTCAAGATTGTGCTCAGGAACAAATGCAGTCAGCATCCGCTTAAATTGTCCCGGTGCCAATGACCGGCCCGCCGTCGCATTGCGGTAGTCACTCAGCAACAATGGCAGTTCACGGTTATTCAGCGACGCGATGGTTTGCTGAAGGGCGGCATTCACCTCATCGACGGTACCCACACATTCAAAGGGTTTGACCTTCTCCTGCCCGGTGAGCTGCCTTAAGAAGAGGGTGAGGCCTTGATCCGCAAACAGGTCTTTTCCAAAGATCCGGACCAGCCGCTCCCGGCCGATAAAAGGGGAGAGGATCGTAAAGGTAAACAGGCACTTGGGACATTTTCCACACCAGCTATCGGTCTTGCTGCCCGCATTGCAACTCCTGAAGACATCATGATAGCTTTCGTACCTGCTGAACAAAGCGGCGATCTGAAGTTCGGACAGCGGCCGGAGGAAACTGAAATAGTTGGGTTTGGCAGAGAGATACCGACTGACATAATTTCTGAAATCCTGTTCAAACTCGAAGGACTTGGAGTATTGATGGTTGATCTTACTGCCTTCTACCGTGGATTCATTGGCACTCGATTCATTGGAGAGTGCGATGTGTTTCCGTCCCGATAATACGGAGGCCAGGATGGTGTTAAAGCCAAGCATGGCTGAGAAGGGGGTGTGCCCGTTCAGAAATCCTTTCGCATTCAGTTCCAGCAGCTGGGGATGAATCGTACGGTTGATCAGGAAGATGTTATCCGGAGTAAATCCTGCCGCCTTTATACAATTAAGGGTAGCCCCCCTGGGATTCATGATCAGGGGCAGGATGTCGATCCGGTTCGTGCGAAGCAATTCGAGGGTAACCACCGAATCTTTGCCTCCTCCGATTGGTACGATTGCGGCATCGTCGTTCAGCTCAAAAGAGGGGGACCCGACGGGCGGACCCTCAGAAACGATCTCCATAAAGGTCTCTTCATCGGGA
>JAUZOX010000574.1 GCA_030706265.1 Bacteroidota bacterium
AAACGGGAAGAAACAGGTCTGCAGCCCTTTGGATATCGCTTACTGCCAGGCTGAAAAACAACTCTTCGTCCGAAATCTGTGAATTCCCGATTGCCTTGATTTCATCATCATAATCACCGGAATGGTTAATGGCATTGTCGAAGATTGTTGGATTCGAAGTTAAACCTGTCACAGACAGATCGCTGATATAGCGTTCGAGGGTGCCATCCTCAAGCATTTTACGGGTAATGTTATCGAGCCACAGGCTCAGACCCTGATCATGAAGTTGCCTTGTGCGAGTGTTCATCTGGCTTTGAAATAGGATGATGTAATGTGTTTATCTCTTTAAAATGGCATTTGAAATGTGTGGGGCGCGGATTAAGATAATAGTTTTGCAGCCTCTTCATCGAGTAGCCAGGTTAATTTGCCTTTGACGGGTTTAACAAGTGAGGCGGGAAATCCTGCTTTTCCATTGTCGTGAATGATTTCAGCCACAATCCTGGATTTGGCAGATCCCGTAACTATGAATACAATGTCTTTGGCATTATTAATCACCGGACCCGTAAGTGTAATGCGCTGCTGCCCGCTTTTGGGATGAGTAGCTACTTCACAGAAACGTGTAGAATTAAACATTTCAGTGTTGTCAGGGAAAATAGATGCGGTATGCCCGTCTTCGCCCAAACCGAGTAGTATCAGGTCAAAACGGGGAAGATGATCTTCTACCCGGACGTTTTCGGAGATGATCCTGCTGTATCGAACCGCTTCTTTCTCCGGTTCTTCTTCACCCTGTATCCTGAAGATGTTTCCACCAGGGATATTCAATTGTTCAAACAAACATTGGCGGGCCATCAAATAATTGCTGTCGGGATCATCGGGTGGAACGCATCTTTCATCTCCCCAGAAAAACTTGATTTTATTCCAATCCACCAGACCCGTATCATTTAAAGAAACAGATTCAAAAATCTTACCGGGTGTAGAACCGCCTGAAAGCGCAACCGTGATAGATTGACCGGCTTGGGCCTGGTTGATTTTTTCAATCAGCAACCCTGTGACAAACTCAGCCAGCTTTTCGATTGACGGCAATACAATTACTTTTTTTTGTTTTAACATTTTTAAAGGATATTAAAATTAATCGGAAGATTATAATTCGCAATAATTACCATCGTCTGCCAGGTTTTTACAAGGATACCTCCAACCGTTCCCCCCGTCTTCAAACAGGGAATCTGCATTTTCGGTTCCCCATGTACCTGCCGGATAGCCATATATCTTCTGATCTGGATCATTGCTCCAGACCCTTTGTATGGGATCGACGAATTTCCATGCGGCTTCAACAGCATCGGCACGGGCATATAATGTTGAATCCCCCATCATGGCATCATAAATAAGCCTTTCGTAAGCCGATGGAAGATGGATGTCAGATAACTCTGAATAATGAAAGTCCATGTTGACCGCTTTTACATTGAAACCGGTCCCGGGTTGTTTCAGCCCAAACTTCAATAAAATACCTTCATCAGGCTGAATCCTTATTATCAGTTGATTGCAACTTTTGCAGCTTTCTTCATTTTGAAACAATCGCTGCGGAGTGGGTTTAAAATGCACTACTACCTCTGTAACGCGCGTTGGAAGCCGCTTACCGGTCCTGATATAAAAGGGCACACCACCCCAACGCCAGTTATCGATATAAAATTTCATTGCCACAAAGGTCTCTGTACGTGAATCGGGATCGACTCCTTTTTCTTCACGGTAGCCTGGAATATATTCCCCCCGCACATGCGAAGCCATGTATTGCCCACGGATAACCTGCCTGGCTACATCTTCTTCTTTGATGGGTTTCAGCGATTGCATCACCTTCATGGTTTCATCCCGGATGGCGTCGGCATCCATTGAAGAAGGGGGTTCCATGGCTGTAAGCCCGACTACTTGCAACAAATGGTTCTGAAGCATGTCCCGAAGCGCCCCCGCACCATCATAATATCCACCGCGGCCTTCAACGCCAATGCTTTCTGCGGATGTGATCTCAACGTGATCCACATAGTTTCTGTTCCACAGGGGCTCGAAGATTCCGTTAGAAAAACGCATCACCAGGAGATTTTGGACCGTCTCCTTTCCAAGGTAATGATCGATACGATAAATCTGACTTTCATCGAAAGCCTCGTGTAACTGATTGTTGAGTATCCTGCCGGATTCCAGGTCGTAACCAAAAGGCTTTTCGATAATAAGCCTTTTAAAGCCATCAGTAGTTGTGTTAAAACCCACTTTTGCCAGGTTGATCGAAATCACGCTAAACATGCTGGGGGGCGTAGATAGATAAAACAAATAGTTGTCCCCTGTTCCTGCTTTTGCATTAATTTCACACAGGACAGTCTTCAAACGGAGGTATTCTTCCGGAAGCGTCATATCCATCTGAAAATAGCTTGTTTGCAATATAAACGCTTCAATTTGCTGCTCGTTCAGATGGATGTTTTCTGAAAACTTTTTAATCCCGTCCATCAGCTTTTCTCTGAAATCTCTTTCTGAAATGTTGCTTCTGCTAACACCCAGGATATATAACTTTTCGGGAAGCATCTGCTGATTGTAGAGCGCATAAAGAGCCGGGATCAATTTACGGTAAGTCAGATCACCCGAAGCGCCAAATATTACAAT
>JAUZOX010000575.1 GCA_030706265.1 Bacteroidota bacterium
AAGGTAGTTCCAATCCGTGGCGGTACGGACGGTGCACGTCTTTCGTACATGG
This sequence comes from Bacteroidota bacterium, assembly GCA_030706265.1. Taxonomy (GTDB): domain Bacteria; phylum Bacteroidota; class Bacteroidia; order Bacteroidales; family Cfx3-03; genus Cfx3-03. Next base: position 53 of record JAUZOX010000575.1, read on the forward strand.
GGCTTCCATGTCCCAATATCTTTGCAGGCGGACATAATTTCCACGGCAAATTTGAATATGTACCCATTGAATCCATGGTGAAGGCTTCGCAGGTTGTCCTGAAAATCATCGAACTCTATACCAATAGGGCCTGATAATATTTCCCTTCATTGAAAAGAGCATTTCCGATAAGAAGTGCTCTTTTTTTATGCGATTTCCGTTATGAAAGGTCAGGTACAGTGATTTATTTTAAGTCTAATAAAGGAAAGTACTCCCGAAAACGCTCCGGAACAAATAAAGGCTGTCCCCGAAGTCAGGAACAGCCCTCTAAAATAAATATCAATTTACAACGCGATTATATCAAACCGACTTATAAATCCTTAGCCGCTACCTTGTCAATGTTGGTATCTTTCAAATCCTTGCAACGGAACGTTGAAAAGTTTTCCACATTCTTCAGCACAAAGATCGGTGCTGTAGCAGCGTGCTGAGCCTTCAGGTTGGTGAAATCGGCTCCCTTGACGTCGCTCAGCAACATGGCAGGTCTGGCGTCATCGGCCATATAACTGACTTCTACATTGTTCATTTCGATCCCGCTCACATGGCGTACAAAAAATCCATAACTCGGAATCTGGCCAAACATGCTGGGTTCGGGATAGGCATTTTCCTTTTCGGGAGGATCGATCGCAGCCTGTTCTTTTGTGCCGCCCCCCTGATAATAAATCCGGATGTTTCTCAATTTGACATCTTTAATATCGTGACCGGGTATTCCGCTGATGATAGAGGCATAACGTGGATCGGCGTTGTAAACCACAAAATTCGAAATATTGATCCTCCTCAGTTCACCGACGGGTGTGCCTTCGGGGCTTCTCATCCTGCTGCCTAATCGCAGGAAAATCGGACAGTTTACGATGTTGCGCATCGTGATGTTGGTGATGGATACATCTTCGAGTAATCCGCCATCCACGGTTTCCAAAGCCAGGCCGCGGCAATAGTCAAATACACAGTTTGAAATGGTGATGTTTTTAAAGCCGCCACTCGATTCGGTTCCAAACTTAATACGGCCGGTTGGGTTTCTGGCTCCGTTTTTGACATGCTGATAGGTTGCATCCAGCATTGTTCCGGTATCAAAGCCACTCACCAGGCAGTTGGTGATGGTCACATTCTCGGTGTCTTTAAATTTCCCCAGTGAATAGCATGCCTTGAGGCAAATGCCGTCGTCAGTGGGTGAGTTAACGCTGCAGTTTGAAACCTTCACGTTTTTGCAACAATCGATATCCATTCCGTCGCGGTTGGTATCGATCTTCAGGTTATCCAGTGTGAAGTTGTCAACACCGGTTGCCAGGATTCCAAAATGACCGCCAAAAAGAATGGTAAAATCACGGAAATCGACGTTGCGACAGTTCTTCAGACTGATCGCCTTGTTACCTGTGCCTTCCGGTTTCCGGTCCCCTTCGCGGACAAGGCCCTTACCGTATATCATCCCCTGGCCCAGAATGGCAATGTTCTCCAGATTCTCTCCCCAAATCAGACTGTTGTGCCAGTGACTGTGACCGAAATCCTGATATTTCATCCACTCATTGGGCTCGGGAGCATCATATCCGGTGGAGTCGGCGCCCAGGATCGTTGCGCCCTGGTCGATAAACAGCGTGATATTGCTCTTCAGATGAATGGAATACGACAAATAGGTCCCGGCTTTGAAATAAACCGTACCGCCACCTGCATCGGCGGCAGCATCTATTGCCTTGTTGATGGCCGGTGAGTCGAGCGTCTTGCCGTCACCCTTTGCGCCATAATTTCTAACGTCAAACACGAGTCCCCGTACCTGGGCATTGGCAAAAAAACCGGCCAAAACCATAAAAAGCAGCAGTGTAAATTTACGTTTCATAAGTAAATAATTTTAATAAATAGGTCTTATGGAACTCGCATTGAAAATTTTCATCGTTGTTTGTATTTTCAAAACATGCTCGTTTCATCATAAAATTTAAGTTGCGGAATTAAAAAATCAATATTGGGGTAAAATTATATATTAGATTGATAAGAGTGCCACACCGCAAATGAAGTTTTAACTACAAATTAATATTTGCTTGAATTTTGATCCAAGTTGGTAAAAAGATACGCATCAATCCTCCTGCCACTTTCCGCTTTTTTCCTTTATCCTTATCATGATGATCGTAATCCGGTGCTATTCTCCGTCCAACATGGAATCATTTTACTTCTTTACCATCTATGCTGACTTTCGCATTGGTAAGTGCTAACTTGTTTTCACCCTCTTTGGTAATTATCCTGCAATTGATCAGTTTAACGTTATCGGCAAAGAAAATACCAAACGCATTATCCGCATTTATATCGACATTTTTTAAGACGACATTCGATACGGCGGCTTCGGGCAAACCCCAGATCAAGCCGGCCCGCTTTTCCTTTTGAACAGTTGCGGTAATGTTTTCAAAGGTAATATTTCGATAGACGGGAGTAAGATCGGTAATCGCTGCCGAAGGATATGTGGTGGCAATGGCGGGAGTTATCTTTTGCAAATTTCTATACTCGCTTTCTTTTGCATCATAGGCTGCATAAATCAGAATTGGC
>JAUZOX010000576.1 GCA_030706265.1 Bacteroidota bacterium
AACCCAGCATGTTTGGCCAGATTCCGAGTTATGGATTTTTTGTACGCCATGTGAGCGGGATCGAAATGAACAATGTAGAAGTCAGTTATATGGCCGATGACGCCAGACCTGCCATGTTGCTGAGCGACGTGAAGGGAGCCGATTTCACCAATCTGAAGGCTCAGCACGCTGCTACAGCACCGATCTTTGTGCTGAAGAATGTGGAAAACTTTTCAACGTTCCGTTGAAAGGATTTGAAAGATACCAACATTGTCACGGTAGCGGCTAAGAATTTATAAGTCGGTTTGATATAATCGCGTTGTAAATTGATATTTATTTTAGAGGGCTGTTCCTGACTTCGGGGACAGCCTTTATTTGTCCCGGAGCGCTTTCGGGAGTACTTTCCTTTATTAGACTTAAAATAAATCACTGTACCCGGCCTTTCATAACGGAAATTGTATAAAAAAAGAGCACTTCTTATCGGAAGTGCTCTTTTCAATGATGGGAAATATTATCAGGCCCTATTGGTATAGAGTTCGATGATTTTCAGGACAACTTGCGATGCCTTCACCATGGATTCTATGGGTACATATTCAAATTTGCCGTGGAAATTATGTCCGCCTGCAAAGATATTGGGACATGGAAGCCCCATGTACGAAAGACGTGCACCGTCCGTACCGCCACGGATTGGAACTACCTTCGGTTTGATCCCCAGTAATTCCATTGCTTCTTTGGCCGTCTCCACTACGTGAATGACGGGTTCCACCATTTCACGCATGTTGTAATACTGATCCTTGAGTTCGAGGGTGAAGGTTTTGTCTCCATACCGCTGATTCATGTATTCGGTAAGCTGGGTGATGAAAACCTTCTTCTGTTCGAACTTAATGCGGTCATGATCACGGATGATATACTGGAGGTAAGCCTTCTCGACGGTCCCTTCTGTCTTTACGACATGATAGAATCCTTCGTAGTCCTGGGTATATTCGGGGCGCTCGTTAACAGGAAGCAGTGCGTTGAACTCACTAGCCAGGATGATGGCATTCAGCATCTTGTTTTTGGCATAACCCGGGTGAATATTGCGGCCCTGGATGTAAACCTTGGCGCTGCATGCATTGAAGTTTTCATATTCCAGTTCGCCGACACCACCGCCATCGAGTGTATAGGCAAACTCGGCTCCGAATTTTTTGACATCAAACATATCGACTCCACGGCCTACTTCCTCATCGGGCGTAAATCCGATCTTGATTTCCCCGTGCTTGATCTCAGGATGTTGAACCAGATATTCGACTGCCGAAATGATTTCAGCCACACCGGCTTTGTCATCGGCACCCAACAGGGTAGTCCCATCGGTTACAATAAGCGATTGTCCTATATAATCCAGCATTTCTGGAAAATCCTTGGGCGACAGGGTCAATCCTTCGTCGTTCAATACCACATGCTCACCCTGATAGTTTTCTATGATACAAGCTGTTGAAGCATTGCCCGGCATATCGGGGCTGGTATCCATATGGGAGATGAAACCGATGACCGGGACCTTCTTATCCGTATTGGACAACAAAGTCGCCATGATATAGCAATTCTCATCCAGGGTGACATTGTGCAGGCCCAATCCGACGAGTTCATCGTAGAGTACTTTGGCCAGGTCAAACTGTTTTTTGGTGGATGGTGTAGTTTCCGAATTCTCGTCGCTTTGAGTGTCGATGCTGATGTATTTCAGAAATCGATTCAGGATAGCATCTTTCATGATAAATTATGATTTAAAGCGTTATAGATTTATTAATCTTCTTTTTTTGCCCTGAGTGTTTCCCAAATCATGTAAGCACAAAGAACGATGAACATGACAATGGACAATAATTCGGCTGAGTGGGATTCAAACCATGCCGTGTTTACAAAATTCAGACCTGCATAACGAAGCACGGCACTTACCACGCCCATCAAGGCACCGCCTGCAATAAATCCGGAAGCGATGAGTGTTCCGCGTTCTTTGCGGGCCTGGTTCAGTTTTTCGTCCTTACTGCGGGTCGTTACAAAATGGGCAATGAGTCCACCAACCAAAAGCGGAGTGTTTAATTCGAGCGGGATAAACATTCCCAATGCAAAAGCAAGTGCGGGAACGCCCAACATTGTTAAAATCAAAGCCAGAAATGCACCGGCTCCATATAACAGCCAGGGTGCAGGCTGACCCGACATCATGGGTTGGATGACGGCTGCCATTGCATTGGCCTGTGGTGCTACCATTGCATTGGGCCCGGTGAAACCGTAAGTCTTATTCAGGATGAGGATAACACCTCCCACGGTACAGGCTGAAAACAGGGTGCCAAGAAATTTCCAAGATTGTTGTTTGTAAGGTGATGATCCCAACCAGTACCCTATCTTAAGGTCGGTAATAAAGCCTCCGGCCATGGATAACGCCGTACAGACTACGCCACCGATAACCAATGCGGTAACCATCCCAGCCTGTCCTTTTAATCCGACTGCAACCAGGATCAGGGATGATAGGATGAGGGTCATCAGGGTCATACCGCTTACCGGGTTTGTACCCACGATGTCGATGGCATTGTCTGCTACGGTTGTAAACAGGAATGCGATGATCATGACGATGGCAAGACCGATCAGGGCAAGT
>JAUZOX010000577.1 GCA_030706265.1 Bacteroidota bacterium
CGCCATCATGAAACAGCTGGCTTCAAAACCCGACTGTTGCTTTACCGACATCCTCAATGAATTGCCCATCGCCCAATCCACCGTTTCACAGCATCTGAGCGAGCTAAAGGATGCGGGATTGATCAGGGGCAGCATTAATCCCCCCAAGGTCTTGTATTGTATAGACCCCGAGAACTGGAAAAAGGCACAATCCTTATTTCACGCCTTCCTGTATGACCTGAATTCACCAGCCAAAAAAGATGATTGTTGTTAAGGATTCGCATCTTACTACCACATGAAAAACATTGAACCATTAACCACAAAGGATATCGGTGCACTCAACCTACTTTTAAAGGCGGCCTCCCTTCCCGTTGTGAATCCGGACGACTCTACCACCCATTTCATCAAGGCCGTTGATGATACCGGAACCCTGATTGGAGCCATAGGATTGGAGGTGTATGGGGAATTTGGGTTGATGAGATCGCTGGTTGTCGGTGAAGCTCACCGAAACCAGGGTATTGCCCATTTATTGGTCGGACAGATCATGCGTAACGCAAAAGCTCTGAACCTGAAAAGACTGGTGTTGCTCACTACCACCGCAGATCAGTTCTTCGACACGCTTTTTTTCGAGCGGATCCACCGCGACACGATTCCAGAAGAAATAAAGCTAAGCAAAGAATTCAGCAGCATTTGTCCTGTCTCTGCAGTGATTATGCAAAATGAGATCTGATCTATTTATTTCTATTATTATCAATGCAAAAACATTAAATATGGAAACCAACGAAAAAGAAACCCACAGCACGCCCCAAGCAAACAAGCTGGTTTTAGCATGCTCCGGCGGATCCGATTTAGGCGAATTATCCGACCGGGTTGCCCGTAAATTAAGAGACAAAGGCTTTTATAATATGAAATGCCTGGCCATGGTTGGGGCAGGCCATAAAGAGCTGATCGATACCATCAAGTCATCAGAAACGCTGGTCATTGACGGTTGTCCTGTCGATTGCGGACGAAAGATCATGGAGGAAGCCTGGCTCACCGGCTATCACTATATCCGGTTAACCGACCTGGGTTATGTGAAAGGAGAAACCAGGGTTAACAACGAAATCATCGAGCAGGTTTGCACTCGTATCATGGAAGGTCCCAACCTTCAGAAAATTGAACAAATAAAACCTTCAAGTCCTACTTGTTGCAAATAATAGTTAAGGTCAAAAGATATCACGACGAACGTTACATGTGAGTTCCATACGACCTATTTAATCAAATTATTTTCAAATGAAACGAGCATGATCGATGATCACAAACAACGATGAACCGAGCATTTATGCGAGCTCTATACGACCAATTAATAAAATAATCATCGTATAAAAATCTTCCATGCGAGTTCCATACGACCTATTTAATAAAATTATTTTCGTATGAAAATATTGATCCTTTGTACAGGTAACAGCTGTCGCAGCCAAATGGCCCACGGCTTCCTGCAATCTTTCGACCAAAGACTGACAGTTCGATCTGCCGGAACTGAGCCTGCTTTGCTGGTAAACCAAAAGGCTGTCCTGGTAATGAGCGAGGCCGGCATCGATATCAGCCGTCACAAGCCTATGCTTGTAGATGACTACCTGAATGAAGAATGGGATTATGTCATCACGGTTTGCGATAACGCCAATGAAACCTGCCCGGCATTTTTGGGTAGGGTTAAACATCGTTTGCACCTTGGATTCGAAGACCCCTCCCTCGTTACCGGGACCGAAGCGTTTATCATGAGCGAGTTTCGCCGCGTTCGTAACCTGATCAAAACAGGATTCTACCGACTCTATGTAGAACAAATCAAGCCTCAATTGTAAATTTCAAATCACAAGAATATTAACCCATAAAATTCAATAAGATGAAATCAGAAGACTTAAAAGAGATCGTCAAGAAAAGATACAGCGAGATAGCTGAGCAAAGCAAGGAAAGAAATCAGTCATCATGCTGCGGCAGCACCTGTGACTGCAAAGTGTCCAGCTTCACGGTATTCAGCGAAGAATACAGCACCCTGGAAGGATATGACCACGATGCCGATCTGGGCCTTGGTTGCGGAATACCGACCCAGTTTGCCGGAATCAACAAGGGTGATGCCGTGCTTGACCTGGGCTCGGGGGCCGGGAATGATTGTTTTGTGGCCCTTGCAATAGTCGGAGATGCCGGAAAAGTAACCGGGTTGGACTTCACCGAAGCCATGCTGGTAAAAGCCAATGAGAACAATCAAAAACTGGGATACAATAATGTTGAGTTTGTCCGGGGCGACATCGAGGAGATGCCTTTACCGGCAGCCAGCTACGATGTGGTGGTTTCCAATTGCGTGCTGAACCTGGTTCCTGATAAAGATAAGGCCTTTTCGGAAATACTGAGGGTGTTGAAGCCTGGCGGTCATTTTTGTGTTTCGGATGTGGTTTTGAAAGGCCACCTGCCCGCAAAGCTGCGTGATGATGCGGTAATGTATGCAGGATGCGTTTCAGGCGCCCTCCAGATGGAAGATTATCTCGGAAAGATCGATAAAACCGGCTTTGAAAAGGTCACCCTGCATAAGCAAAAGAAAGTGGAGATCCCCGATGAAATTCTGGAGAAATATCTTGACAGGGATGAG
>JAUZOX010000578.1 GCA_030706265.1 Bacteroidota bacterium
ATCCCTCATGCCCCTCGACAACCTGCATGGCGGCAGCTATTTCACCGACATCATCAAACTGGCCAAGATCATCCAGAGCAAGGACGACATCCGGCCCAAGGGCTACCGGGCAATCGAATTGAGCCGGACCGATCCGCTACTGGTCACCCGGCTGAACTTCAACAAGCGAAATTCACTCGGCAGCACCCTCTTTAATTTCCCACAGATCACCTTTTCGGACGACCAAAAGAGCGTCAGCCTGGCGATCCACGACTTCAATACACGCCACGACCTGCACTGGCCCTCTTCGTTCTGGTCGTTCCGCTTCATCCTGGCCATCGCCCAGCTGCCCGACTTTGTCTATGATGAGGAGCAAAATGAATACCGGCCGGTGATCCCCGACCTGGAGCTTCTGACGGTAGCCGCCTTTACCCAATGGCTGTCCGCGGTCACTGCCCCGCCCGAAATCAAGCTCGAAGCCGCCTTTGCCGCGCCCGCCCTTCAGCACCCCGGCACCACCGTGATCGTCGCCTTGGGAATTGAAATATCTTCGGTCCCCATGGCCGCCACCGGCACGCTCACCCCCCACCAGGGGACCATGGGGATTTTGAACTGCTTTGTCTGACGGTTGACAGGATCTGGGGTGGCTTATATTGATGCCGGGAGGCAGGGAATGAAAGCGGCCGATTCTTCCGCTTGCCATAAAAACACAGAACCTGCAGCAACCAACTTTTCCGGCTGATCCGATATCATCTGAAAGAATTTCCGGGATGGCCAATACCTGGTTCGGTTTATGCATATTTTTTTCAAGTTTTGGTTGTAACCGTAACTTGGACGATGTATTTCCCGGACGTCATTGCGGGCTTGATTCGCATTCCCCCCATACCTGACCCAGTTTAGGCGGTAGCAAATTTGGTTCAAGTTTAGGCGATAGCCGTAACTTGGACCAAATTTGCGATGACGAACTTTTATAAGGATTGCGGGATTAAGAGATTGCTGTGCAGCCCGCTATCTCCCTGATGGCGCAACTACCCCGCTTTTTAGTTCAGTTTTGAGCTTAACGGTAACCCGGACTAAAAAAAGAATCGTTTTGTAACTGTCAAAAATGGAATACATCAGGCATACATGGTCCAGGTTACGGCTTATGTCTAAACTTGAACCCTGTATCTGCCACACCTGCATGAATTGGGGAGTGGACAGCTTAATCTATTTCTGTTTAAATCTTTCAATCCGGCAGTTTTTCCCTGCACAAATCAAAATTTACAAACAGGCGATTTTCAAATCAATTTTCCCTATCCCACACCTTCACACCCTTCCTGATTTAACTTTTCTTAACAAATCATTGCATTTCATCAAATAAAAGAGGTGGTTCATACAATAAGTCGTTGTTTTCTTGCTTTTTTAGAAAAAGCATTTCACCTTTAGAGAATAATTGAAATTCCCTGATTTTTTTATGAAATTAAGTCTATGAATAAGAAAGTTTAGTAAACGAACAATTTAAATACAATGAAAATGAAATATATCATATATAGGTGTCTACATAAGGAAGGATCTAGAGCGCATGTCAGGGATTAAATTAAACAAAAGCAATAAACCAGAAGATATTTTATTTTTCACAGGCTGTGGAATTTCTTCGGCTGACCTTTGTTCGTTTCCCCTTGGAAACGAATTGCATAAAATTATTCTCAGATATTACAGGAATATGCCAGATCATGAAATTGATACCTTTTTACTAAACAGACATGACAGTTTTAAAAAAACTGTTTCAGATATATTTAAGAGTTTTGGTGAAATAGATCATAATCACAAGCCAATTCATCTATTATCAGATATTTTTATATTCCGAAGTACTGAAAAATATAAAATATGTAATGATTATCATAATTTTTTCAGACAGCACATACTTAAGGTAACAAATCATATATCAACAAAATGAAAACATTATTATTGCTAATTGTAATAACTTTATTTTATTTGCCTACAATGGGGCAGTGTAAATATGAAATAAATGGATACATTGAGAACATTGATACTGCTTCAAATAAAGCTCCATTTAATCAAGGCACGAATATTATTTTGCGATTTTTGAATTTCAAAAAGTCAGATACCGTCCAGCTCTTTAATCACGCTTTCAAATTCAAAGGAGATGTACCGGAACCATCGGTCGCTATGATAGATTATCCTTCTGGAGGTGTAAAAGTTTTAATAGATAGTAATTCTTACAATGTTTATTTAAAAGAAGTACAAATAGATAAAATTCATTATACTTATAAAGATACCATTATTACTCGATCCAAATATTTTAACCTTTGGAGAAGTTTCGGTGATGACCTAACATTACTTTATCAAAATAAAAGTAAGTTACTCAATGAAATTGATAAAATGAGAAATACAGATAGTATTAGTAATTTAAAAAATAAAATAAATGAAATTGACGAAAAAATGGCCTATGATTATAAAGAGGTCGCTATTAATAATCCAGGTAATTATGCTATAGCTTATTTTTTATCGGCTGCTCCGGATTTTTCTTATAAAAACTACATCGACATTTATAATGTATTATCTGAAAAGGTTAAAAATAGCTATTATGGGAAAAAACTTTTTGAAAAATTGAATTCTATC
>JAUZOX010000579.1 GCA_030706265.1 Bacteroidota bacterium
CATGTCAGCACCGGCTATTCCATGAACAAGTGGATCGCCGTTGACATCTTCAACATCTACATCGTGGAGCAGGCCGGCCAATCCCCATTTAGCTTCGTCTTTTCCAAGACGATGGGCCAAAGCACGCATCACGGCTTCCGAAGCCAGACAGTGTGCAATCATTTTTTCATTTTTAACATGTTGATTGAGTAATTCGAGTGCAAGATTTCTTTCCAAAAGCATTGTAATTTTAATTTATGTTGATTAAGATTGGTGAGTGTCTATTTGATTTATCATGTATATCATGTGTTTCAATCCCCTTGTAATCTCTCCAAGGTATTCGCCTACAGCCTGGACACTTCCCGGAAGAGTGAAAACCAGGGAATGTCCCATTACTCCTGCAATACTCCGGCTGAGTAAAGCAGCATATTTTTGTTGGCCAAATTTGACTCTGATTGACTCCATTATTCCCGGAATCTCCTTGTCAAGAAGTGTTTTTACCGTATCGGGTGTTATATCCCTTGGACTTATCCCCGTACCGCCGGTTGTAATCACAACGTCAACTTTCTGGTCTCTGCATTTGAGAAGCAGATTATGTAAATAATCTTTGTCGTCTCCAATGATGCTGTGTTCTATTTTGACAGGGTAGGAAATGGATGAAAAATATTTTTCAAGCATTTCTATTACCAGTGGGCCGCTTCGGTCGGTATAGATACCCGCAGAAGCGCGATCGCTCATGGTGATGACTTTAGCTGTTATGACCCTTGGATGGAAAACAATTTCGTCGCCGGCTTTTACTGATCCATTTTGGATAACTCTGCAAAAAATACCTTCTTTAGGCATGATACAATCCCCGACCTCCTTGAAAATGGCGCAATTGCTGCCATGACAATCTTTTCCTATCTGGGTTATTTCAAGTTCTGCTCTTCCAATGATAAATCTGTCCAATGGATTGGTTTCATACAAATTCATCCCTGAGGTCGTAATGTTTTCGGCAAATTCACCACAGGTCATTTTTTGCCCGGTCTGTTGTTCAAACTTTTCAAGGCTTTCTACACCAAGCATGCTTACTTGTCTGTGCCATTTTCCGGCATGAGCATCTCCATCAATTCCCAAAGGAGTGAGGGTTATTGAAGATACCGGGGTCTTGATCGTCCCTTTTTCACTTGAAATGTTTACGGACATAACCTTGATTATGTCATGGTTCGAAGGTGTCATAAGTTTAATTGGCTAAAATTAAAAAGTTGACAGTCAAAAATAACTGAAATTATTGAAGTTTTCACAACAAGTTTAATAGAAAACATAATCAATACAAGATTGTTTACCTGAAAAAAGAACTAAAGGATTGCTATATTTGTCCATACCCACCAAATACCTCATAATGGATTCTTTAAATTTTTTAAATACGACAGACCCTTCCATAATTGAGCAACTTTATGAACAATACCGGATTGACCCGCAATCTGTTGAGCCTGGATGGCGTATGTTCTTTGAGGGGTTTGAATTTGCACAGGAAAACTACCAAAAACAATCCTTTGATGTCGTCTCTGCTGCTGAATTTAAGGTGATCAATCTTATTAACGGGTATCGCAGGAGGGGCCATTTGTTTACGTTAACAAATCCGGTTCGTACAAGACGACAATATTCTCCAACCCTTGATATTGAAAACTTTGGGCTTTCCAAAAATGATCTGGATACCCCGTTTAATGCCGGCGATGAAATTGGGATTGGGAAGGCCCCCCTTAAGAAGATCATCGAACATCTTCAACGTACATATTGTCAAAGTGTTGGAGCTGAATTTGCTTATATTCGGATTCCGGAAATTTATGAATGGTTGCGGAGTCGCATGGAAAACTCACAAAACACTCCTTTATTCTCGGCCGTCGAACGGAAACAGATCTATCATGATTTAAGCAGCGCAGTCAACTTTGAGAAATTCCTGCATAAAAAGTTTCCCGGGCAGAAGCGATTTTCACTTGAAGGTGCTGAGACCCTCATTCCGGCATTGCACGCTATAATCGAAAAAGGAGTCTCGCTTGGTACCGAGGAATTTGTGATCGGTATGGCTCACCGTGGAAGGTTGAACGTGCTTTTCAACATCATGAACAAACCTGCCAATGATATCTTTTCCGAATTTGAAGGAAAATATTATGATGATGACCAGGTAATGGGTGATGTAAAATATCATCTTGGTTTTACAACGATCAGAAAGGTGAAGAGTGGAGGTGAAGTGAAATTATCGCTTGCACCGAACCCTTCTCACCTGGAGGCAGTCGTTCCGGTTGTAGAAGGCATTGTGAGGGCAAAGCTTGATCTGGACTATCATAATAACATCAATAAAATTGCACCGGTTCTTATACATGGCGATGCTGCAATAGCTGGTCAAGGCATCATCTATGAAGTGTTGCAGATGTCGGAATTACCGGGATATCTTACAGGAGGCACCATTCATTTGGTCATTAACAACCAGATCGGGTTTACAACCAATTATCTTGAGGCGCGTTCGAGTACTTATTGCACCGATATAGCCAAAACGATTCAAACGCCTGTATTTCACGTTAATGGTGATGACGTTGAGGCCGTTGTTTATACTATACAACTGGCAATGGAATACAGGGCCC
>JAUZOX010000058.1 GCA_030706265.1 Bacteroidota bacterium
GATACCAGCGAATCCTGGATTGCCTGCATCTTCCTGGTGCTTAACCTGGTCAAATTGGCCGGGGTGGCACTCCATTGTCTCTTATCAAATTGGAGCAAAAGTTTTTCAGCAAAGGCAATGTTAAAATCCTTGAATGATTTTATTGACGATATCCAAGCCAAAGTATTTTTGGATGTGCTTCAATCAAATCCTGACAAGGTTATCATAAAAAATCTCTGTTGAGTTTTTTAGCAGACCCTAAATAATTTGTATCAAATCGGACGTTTGGAACTCGCATGGATGATTTTCTTTGTGGCCTGTGTTTTTCAAACATGCTCGGTTAACCATTTGGTTCAAGTATGGCAGATTCGTAGTTCAAGTTACAAACATGTACAAATATACTATCTGGATACCCGTTTTCAAAAATTACCTCAATAAAATCAAGGGAGCCAGAAGGCTTTTTCAAAAAGTGCGGAAATCAGGAAAATAAGTGTCTTATCTTGGTAGAAGTTAATTTACAAACTGTCAACTTAAACCAAGATAAGACACTATAACTATTAAGTATAATTTATTAATAATTTCACATTACATCCAACCAGGATTTTGAGGATAAGGCTTTCCGGTTGTCGTGTTATCAATTTGTGACTGCGGAATTGGCCGTAGTAAATGTTTGGGTACAACAAAATTCAGTTGCGCGTCTGTATTATGTTTCACAATTCGCGATTGCATCTGTCCTGTCCGTGCAAGATCCCAAGCCCTTACCATTTGTCCACATAATTCTCGTGAACGTTCATCAAGAATGAAATCAATTGAAAGGTCAGAAGCCTTAATATCCATTGCAGCAGGATTCCCAGTGGGGTATGCGGCTCTTTCACGAATAATGTTGATGTATTTGACTGCATCGGGTAAGTTACCAATCCTATATGCAGCCTCTGCAGCAATGAGGTAGGTTTCACCCAAGGTCCATACAATAACCGGCCTGATGGAGGGTGCATTCATATCGGCACGTTTTGTATCATAGTACTTTTTCAGCGCCGGAGCCATTTGAATATTATATTTACGTGGAGGCATCAGTAAATAGCGGGTTGCAGCAATCTTGGCATCTGTTACATTTACACCAGGCATGTAACAGGCGGTATCACCTAAAACAAATTTAGACTTACCGGCTAAAGCTGGATCTACACCGGCTGGAACAGGATTGGGCCATTTGGGAATGCTGGATGCTTTATTACAATACCAAACTGTTTGAAAAGTTTTGCCGTATCTTGTATCATTTGTTTTGTCAGCAAATACAGTATCTGTTAACCAACGAGTGGGAACGGCACGGATGTAAGGCCGTCCATTTAAAATATCACGTTGCATACCAGGCACATAAGTTTCATATTTTGGCACCCACATATGATTTAAGACATTGTCTGTGCCACTGCTGTTATTTGGGCCATTGTAAGCAATGTTAGATGTGTGCTGTATGGTCCATAAAACTTCGGTATTATTTTCATTACCTTCGATATATATTTGTCCAAAATCCTTTAAAAGTTCTAAACCTAATGAAGCTTTATTTGCGATCAGGGCCGTTGAAATATTATAGGCTTTTTGAAAATCGTTAGGATCTTTTGCAGAAGAACCGGCTCTGGTGAGATAAACTTTAGCCAAAAGATGTTTTGCAGCAGCTGCATTTGCTTTACCCGGTAATAAGCCATTGGTAAATGGGCTTGCAGGAAGACCTACGATGGCATCGGTCAGGTCCTGGATGATAAAATTGTATACGTCTGCCAAAGGATCACGCGTGGCAGAGGTCGTAGGCGTACTCTGAAAATGTTTATTTAGGGTAACATCTCCCCAAAATTGAACCAACACAAAATAATAATTTGCCCTTAGAAATTTTGCTTCGGCAATCATCCTGTTTTTGGAAACAGAATCTATCCCTTTTAAGCTAGCTGCATTATCTATCAGACCATTACAAGTATTGATAAATGTGTAGCAAGAATTCCAGATTCCAGATAATTTACCATTGGAAGGAATATAATTACTGTTGTACTTATTTATATCATTATTTCCGTCGTTTCCTGTAATAAATTCATCGGTACCAATACACGTCAGTGTAAATAAATTTTCAGTTCCCCAAAGATTACGCATACCACCATATGCTGCATCAAGTCCCGATTGAAAACCCTGAACTGTAGAAAAGAAAGCCGGAGTCAATTGAGACTGTGGGTTTTCGGTTAATTTATCAGAACAACCTGAAAATATTATCAATATTGATATAAAATATGTAATATTTGAATATAACTTTTCCATAAATAAGATTTAAAAAATTATAAGATTATATTAATACCAAAAATCATTGACCATGTTGCTGGTGTATCAACATTCAATGTACCTGAAGTCTCAGGATCCAAGCCATGAAATTTATCCCGGTAAGGAGAGAAAAGAATAAATGGATCATTTGCAGTTGCATATATTCTTACAGACTTCATCCCAGTACTTCTCAGGATTGATTGTGGGATGCTGTAACCTAAAGACAGACTTCTGATTTTCAGAAACGATCCATCAAAATAGCCTAAAGTTGAATTTTTTGCCGGATTTGTCTGAGCAGAATTTGGCTTGGGCCACTCATTAGTAGGATTGTTTAGCGTCCAATAATCAATATTTATATTGTTGTAATTAGCCTGGAGAGTATTGGCAAAACCACCACCATATAAGGTTGAGGAGATCGTACTGCCAAATCGTGCACTTGCAGCAACAGTAAAATCAAAGTTCTTAAATGAAACTTTTTGAGTAGTACCGCCTTCCCACTTGGGTTGGGGTGATCCTATAATATACATATCACCGGCATCAATTTGACCATTCTTGTTCCTATCTGCCACTCTTATTTGTCCAATTACAGACCCGGTTCCGGTTGTTGTCAGTCCCAGGCTTTTTGCTAAGAGAGTGTCGGCACTCGTAGCCTGCCAGATTCCAATCTTCTGGTAATCATAAAATGAACCGATTGGTTGGCCTACAAACCATTTATTTCCAATATCTGCAGGCTTGCCATTATAAAAAGTATTGAGTGACGGATTCAATTGCGTAATCTGTCCCCTGTTAATAAAGAAATTGAAATCTGAGGTCCAGGTAATTCCATTCTTACCATTGCTTTGAATATTAACTGAACTAATATGTATCTCGATCCCTTTATTTTCTGATTTGCCGATATTGGTTAAAATAGTATTCGGTATTCCAGAAGTTGCAGGCAAACTTTGAGGTAACATCATATCGTTTGTGTAGGAATGATATAATTCAACTGAACCAGATATCCTATTTTGCCAAAAGCCAAAATCAACACCTGCATTTAATGTTGACGTGTATTCCCAACCGAGTGTGGGATTGGGCACACTGTTCGGATAAAGCCCGGTTGTATTTGTTGAGCCATAATTATAGACCTGATTCGTTAATGACCCCAATGTCTGATAAGGACTAATTGAGGTATTTCCAACCGAACCATAGCTAACTCTCAATTTGAGATTTGAAATAAAAGAAGAATTTTGCAAGAAAGATTCTTTGTTAATATTCCACGCGATTGCTGCAGAAGGAAAGGTATGGAATTTATTACCCTCGGCTAGTCGTGACGAAGCATCGGTACGCATAGCTAAAGTCAGTAAATATTTATCATTATAACTATAATTTACCCTGGCCATATAAGAAAGGAGTGCGTATTCAGCCCTTGAGCCTGTTCCGCTCAAATTTGCTCCTAAAGAAGGATTAAAATATTGAGTGTTATCAGATAATAGTCCCGTATAGTTGAATGAGTTTGACTCTGACACATTATCTTCAAAACTTAATAAACCAGTAAAATTTATATTGTGCTTTTTAGCAATGATTTTATCATATGTCACTATGTTTTCGAGAGTATAATTACTGCTGATGCCCGTTTGATTATTGGCACTTGATGGGCCCCCTAAATTATTAGTTGTTTGACTTGTATAAAAATTACCGTACACATCTGATTTTAGTTGGGCACCAGCATTAAATTTATACTTTAACCCATTGAATATATTTGCTTCCAGATAAAAGGTTGTAAAAGTCCCCAATCTTTTTCTGTTTTCTACCACTGCTCCATCAATGAAATTAGCCAATGGATTCCATACTTGATTAGAGCTTCCCGGGACAAAGTAATTGATCAGTACACCTGTAGTATCATAAGGAGACGCGAGAGGACTTGCTCTTAAAGCTTGCCCCATCGGGTTCTGATTTTCTCCCTGGGTGATAGAGTAGGTATTAAATGAATTGATACCTACTTTAAGAAATTTAGTAAGCTGCTGATCAAAACTTAGTTTGAGTGAATAGCGCTTGAAAGATTGTCCAAAATATACACCCGTCTCATTATAATAACCTCCAGATATAGCATATTGTGTGGCATCAGTTCCGCCAGTAACACTTATCTGGTGATTAGTGGTGATACCCGTTTTATAAACTAATTTTTGCCAGTCAGTGTTTCGACCTATGGCAATTCCTTGTTGTTCTTCGGGAGAAAAGGCATCCGCTATTATCTGAGGATCGTCAATACTTGAGTATTTGCCAGGATTGCCTATGTATTTGGCCCACTTTTTTAAAAGCAGGTATTGTTGACCATTCATCATGGGATATTCACCAATGTTTTTATTAAAGCCTGTGTAACCACTATAAGTGATAAGTGGTTGGCGCATTCCTGATTTACCGTGTTTTGTGGTTACCAGGATAACCCCATTGGCACCTCTAGATCCATAGATAGCAGTCGAAGAAGCATCTTTCAAAACTTCTACAGAAGCTATATCATCTATATTGAAATCATTGATATTTCCGTCAAATGCAATTCCATCAATTACCACCAAAGGGGAATTTCCGGCTTTAACTGAACGAGTCCCCCTGATAAGTATTGTTGGGGCCTGACCGGGTTTACTATTCCCGTTACTTTTTTGTACATCAATACCGGCTCCTTGTCCTTGAAGTGCCTGACTTAAATTAGCAGAAGGAACATCGGCTAGCGACTGGGCACTGATGGAAGTGATCGCACCGGTTACATCAGATTTTTTCCTTGTTCCATAACCAACCACTACAACTTCTTCCAGCGTCTTTACGCTCTCAGCAAGCCTTATGGTGATTGGATTATAACTATCAACGGTTATCTCTTGCTTTTCATACCCCATATATGAAACCACAAGAATAACCTTGTGATCGGAGTTTGTAAAACTAAATTTTCCTTGCTGATCTGTGACCGTTCCTTTATAAGTTCCCTTAATCAAAACACTCACTCCAGGAAGCGATTCTCCGGTTTTTGCATCGGTAACTGTACCACTTATCGTATTCTTTGCTTGATTACCAATCGGTGTTATTACAACAAGATTATTATCAAGAACTTTATGCGTCACATTTGCATCTTTTAAAACGACATTCAGAACCTCATCGACTGATATACTATTAGCCTTAAATGAAACTTTTTTATCAAGGCTAACAAACTGATCATTATAAAAAAACCTACATTGTGTTTGCTCCTCAATCAGCTTAAATAACTCTTTAAGTGAGACCTCTTTTATGTTAAGGTTTACCCTTGCAGATTGAGAATAACCTGTTGCCTGAACAGACAGCGAAAACAAACAGATTAATAAAACTGTTAGCTTCATAATAACTAAAATTTGATAGTTTTGGAGAAAATATTGAACATACCTCTCCCAATCATGTATTTTCTTCATACATTTGTAGATGTTAAATGAATAATTAGGTTTTTATCGAAACTTAATTGGATAGGAGTAGTTCGAACCTGCTCCTATTTTTTTAGTTAATTGTGGCGATAGGTATTTGATTATTCGATAATCCTCCTTTCTTGAAAAAAGTTATTTGCTCTCATATTTTTGTTTGATTTTCCGATCTAACTTAAGAATAACTGTATCTTTTATTATCTTATAGTCGATCATGGGTGTTGTTAATTTTAAAGCTTGTAGAATTTGTTCAATAGTCTCTTTTCGGATGGTTCCTGAAAATGTATAGTTTTTAATTTCTTCATCCTCAAAACGAATTATCATATCAAATCTTCTCTCGATTTTTGGAGCAAATGTTCTTAACGATTCGCTCTCAATCACCCAATTTTCCTCACTCCAAGAAGTATACAGTTCTGTTTTTACATTATTGAGTACTTTGTAATTATCGAGGAAAGCATTTTCGTTTTCTATTGGTAGTTTAGTGTAAGAGATACTCGTAGGGACAGGTTGAATATTTTTTTCGGTTTTATAATACACTAAACATTGCTTTGGTTTTAGTTCGATCTCACTCTTGTTATCCTGATCATCAGTTTTACGGACATCTATTTTCCCTTCCACAAGAGTAGTAGTGATGTATCTTTCATTAGGATAAGCTTTTACATTAAATTTTGTCCCCGTGGCCCTCACAATTACATAGGGTGTAATAACTTCGAAAGGTTTTGACTTATTAGTGGCAACCTTAAAATATGCTTCCCCTGAAAGATAGACCAGGCGTTTTGTTTTATTAAAATCTTGATTATATATTATTTTACTTCCTGCATTTAGATATACGGTCGATCCATCAGGCAATTTTGCAATAGTTTTTGTACCATAGGGAACAGTTATTTCTGCATTGTAATTTTGAGAGGGCTTATTATTCAATAAAAGATAGGTTATCAGACTTCCGAAACCTAAAAACAACAACCAAATTGCAGCAGTGCGAAACTTTTTTAAAATTCCAATTCTTCTCAGATTCGATGCCGATTCGGATTCTAAATCGTCACTTTCAAAACCTAATTTATTTTGAATATGATCCCATGATTTATTTTCAAAGAATTGTTCTTTTGTGTACATCATCCCCGAAAGTATCCAAGTTGATTTGTACATTTTGAACAAAACTTTATTTTCTTCACTTTTATTAATCCACTGATTTAATACTTCAAGTTGTTTACCATTAATATCGTCTGTTAAAAAACAGATGATGATTTCCTTAATTTCGTCGTTTATTGAATTTGTATTTAACATAAATATCCCGTTAATTATATGACAAGATTTTGCTTTGATTCTGTGACAAGAAAATGAAAAAAAATTAACTATTTTTGGAAAGGCCTTCGCTAATTTTTTCTAAAACCCTGAATATTTGAGTCCTAACTGTGCTTACAGAAATGTTTAAAATTTCTGCAATTTCTTGATGAGATCTATTTTCAAGCCGGCTCAACTTAAAGATTTCTCCACTACCGGCAGGAAGAGTCAGCATGATCTGCTGGATCATTCGTTTTGTGTCTTCTGCTTCTAGCTTTTCAAGGAGAAATGAATTAATCGGCTGTGATTCTTTAATAAAAGCCCAGGACTCATCCGATAACAAAACATTATTGATCTGCTTCTTATTTTTCTTCTGTATAAGGCTATTGATACATGAATTATGAACGGATTGATAGATATAGGACTTAATAGATTTATTGAGAGTGATTTTTTCTTTGTCCAGCCAAATCTTTATAAACACATCTTGAACAATTTCCTCAGAAAGAAATCTATCTGTAGTATATTGATATGCATAATTACACAAATCAGAGAAAAGCTCTCTAAAAAGGAGTTTAAATGAATTTTCATCCCCCTCTAAAACCTTATACCAATAATTGTTTAAAAGTATTGACATTTAAATTTGTAAATCTTTGTTTCAAAAGTAACAATTATTTTAATGTCGAGTAGGTAAAAGCATTTCAGCTTAAACCTTTCACAGCAATGTACATCAAACTCTCGCTTCATCCAGCGCTTCCGAGTCAGGGTTTTCACTTCTTACCAATTACAGGCGTGATAATTCCCGATGTGCAAATAGAATCCCTGGTGCTCTATATATCTATAATAGCCACCTTATCGCATTGAATTTACCAATTTTCTTATCACATATAGTCCATTCAATCAATTTCCTGTTAAGCCAATACCGAACGTCTATTGTTGTCCACTTAAGAAACGAGTATGTTTTAAACGATCATGTTTTGAAAACACAAACACCGTGTACCGAACATCCATGCAAGTTCCATGCGACCAATTTAATACAAATGATTGACGGATGAAAGTTTCGTCATACCAATGAATTTATTAATATATCTTCTTTTTACAATGAGAATAAAGACTTATACACTATCATTGAGAAGAATATGATTGAATATTTTGAAGGAAAAGAAAAATTAATAACGCATAAATCCAAAGAGAGGAATAAAGAATTAGTTGAACAAGCTAAAAAATCAAGGCTTCAAACTGATCCTTTGTTGCATTGTGATATATGTAATATATTTTTTATTGTAATCTATAGTGATATGGTGAATGGTTACATGGATTCTCTTTATATTACACCTATTTCTCGGATTGCAGAAGAAACATTGGTTATAACTTCAGACCTGGTATTAATTTGTTCAAACTGTCATAGAATGCTACATCGTGTAAGACCTTGGTTAACTATTGAGCAACTAAAGAAATCAATTAAGAAAGTTGTTGTTTAAGGGAAGAGCTTATTTGCGATTCAGGGTCTATGCCCCCATGCATCAAAGCAATGCCTTTACAAATTTCACTGTTGGCAATAGCTCAAGTTCAGGCGTAATCTTTCTTCCTTTGACCAAATGAAAAATTAAAAATAAGTAAGAAAATTATGACTGCAAAATATTCTTTTTTCATCGTTTCTATGGATTATTTTTTTCTGTATCGATAAACTTTAGTTCAACCTGATTCGCTTTAATTTCTCTATGCTGATCTTGCCACCAGGATTCACCTTAATGGTGATCGAGGAACCTAAATGCTTGTTGGGATCGGACTCTTTCGGATGGGCCACCTTTTCGTTCTTCCTGAGCGAGGTAAATTCCACGGTGGTAAAGTTGCCTCCTTTTTTATACAAACAAATTTTGGGTTGGATGCAATAATGAAAACTTTCAACCGGAATATCCTTGCATGCCGGTCGTGTAATAAAATCTATCCGGTTTACAGTAATAAAAGTCACGAAATAAATGCCATCGGGCTTTTGAAACTTGTACTTGCGCTTCATAATGGGCCATTGTTGTGTAAATGTAAATAGAAGTTTCCAACTTCTGATCAGTTACAAACTGATCCTATTTTTTAGTCCAGGTTATCGCTGTGCTCAAACTTGGACTAAAAATCCGAAGCACTTACGCAATCAGGGTGGACAAATCGTGCCATTTTGCGACACTTCTGCAAATCTTCTATTTTTTGGAGTAAAATAAGTGGCAAAACCAAACAATAGGTAATAAGCGCACAATAAATTTGGATCAAAACAGCATTTTGAGAGGTCCCCAAAAAGGATTTTATTTTCAGATGTTGCTTAATCCATTTGAAAAAAAGTTCTATCTGCCAACGATTTTTATAAAGTAAAGCCACTTGAATGGACGTGATATCAAAATTATTGGTCAGGAAAATGAATGTTCGATCGGTTTGTTCGTCACGAAATTTAACTCTGCGAAGCTTGTTGGGATATCTTTTGGAAACATAAAACCCCTTCAATTTGCCTATTTGATCAGATAACACACCAGAACTCTTATCTATCTTTCGGGAATACATTCTGTTAAATTGGAGGTTTGATTTTGCACGGATAACAAAAAAGGCTGAGTGCTGTGTTATCTTGAATAGTCTCGTGTAATCAACATAACCTCTATCAAAGATGTAATATGCGCTTTGCTCATAGTTGAGATAATCCATTGCGTTGACATCATTAACTGTGGCTGGAGTAATATGCACGAAAGCAGGTATTTGAGTCGTTATATCAAAAAGAGTATGCAATTTTATTCCTCCTTTTGCTTTACGAAACTTTGCCCACCAGAAGACGCTCAAGCAGAGATCAATGGTTGATGAGTCAAAAGCATATACTGTTCCTTTGATCTCAAAATCATCATTAGCTCTGTTCCTTCTGGCAACATCAATAAGGTGATAAGCAAACTCTTCAAATATTTTGCTATTTCTCGTTTCATTGGCTTTAGCCAGATTGCTTCTGGTAACGTTTTTACCAAAACCCAGATGATAGGATTTGTTACAATGAGCATCCAGTACTACCATTAAATCTCGGAGACTATCCCGATTAGTGAATTGGCCAAAGAGCATGCAAAGCAATTGGTTCAGCAGGTGAAATGCTTGACATACTTATTAGCTTGATACTTTTCAACAATACGATCGAAAATCCGTTGAGGAAGAAATTCAATTATCTGTGCGAATACATATTTACCTTGATTCATCGTTGAATGTTAATTTTTCAACGAACATAATCAATTCAAATCGTCACGCTACAAAATAGCTTGCAAAATGTAGATTTTCAATGATTTCAAAGAACATTTTTTATTTTTTAATGGACACTAATGATATTAATTGATCATTTAAATTGCAAAAAGTTTCTTTACCCGTAGAAGAACTGAATGAGGGGTAAAGAAACTTTTTGATGATGGAGCGATCCGAATGTTTAACAAGCCATATCTCCGGCATTCTTCTTGGCCGAAAGCAAGTTATAAGCCCCCCGGGTGACCACCTTCGATGTTTTGATATTAAAATTTTGCGGCAAAATAACCTGAGTATATCCTCTATCCACAACCCCCTTGTGCACTTCTATCATACGATATTGGGTTA
>JAUZOX010000580.1 GCA_030706265.1 Bacteroidota bacterium
CTGGGCAGTTTCAAGACTTTCGTTGGATATATGAAGCGCTTCGATGGTCCTGTGAAGACTTCCGATCGTGAAAGGCAAACACATTTCTATTTCCGCCGAACCTTCGGCGATAGCCATTGCATGCTCAATGCAGGTATCGTAGCCACAGGCACCACAGTCCAGATGATCCTTTTCGGTGTACTTACCCATGGACTGAAGCGCCTTGTCGATCAGTTCGGGTGCCGGCGACTGCAACCGTCTGTCTAAAGGCTCAAAGTTTTGTGAAAGATCGACAGAGCTAAACTCCCTTACGTCTTTTTTCCACTGATCCCTGTCCAGATCACGCAATCTTTGCGAGACATAGTTGCCCACCTGTTTGCGCCGAATATATCGTTTACCTCCTTTTGACATTCCCGGTCCCATGATGCATCCTTCGCAACAAAGCACTTCGAGGTGCTGTTGGCCCAGATCCCCGTCTTCAAACTCCTTGACGGCCTCGCGCATCTTTAACCTGCCCCCTGCAATGATGATAGGCCCGTCTATGATCCCTTCAGCCACATTGGTAGTCTGAAGTAAACCGCGGCTGACAGGAAAAATGCCGCCCTTTCCGGCATGAGGTGGATCAAAATCAGTCGGTTCGATGTCATCGGATTTAATGCCGAATAGTTCGAACATCTCCCTTAATTCACGAAAAGTGATAACCTCATCAACTTCATCCGATTCTGCCTTTTTGGCTACACACGGACCAATGAAAACAGTCTTCACATCGTTCCCATACTTTTTATGGACTATCCGGTTCATCGCAACCATCGGCGAGGCGAAAGGAGCCAGAGATTTGACGCTTTCCGGGTGATAATGTTCCACGAAATAGACTACGGCCGGACAGTCTGAAGAAATGCAGGGTTCTGAGCTATGATCACTTAATATACGACTATATTCCCTGGCTATCATATCGGCACCAAAGGCTACTTCGGTGACATAATCAAATCCCAGTTTCCTGATCATCCCAATCAATACATGATAATCGGCTATATCAATGAATTCGGCTGGAAAGCTTGGAGCAATCATGGCCGCTACTTTAGAAGATCCTTTAAGAAATTCTACAACCTCATCAATGGTCTGTACGTATACCTTGGCTTCCTGACTACAAACCTTGACACAACTACCACAGCCAATACAACGTTGATGCATGACCTCGGCCTGGCCATTAATAATACGGATGGCTTTGACCGGACATTCCCGTACACAGGAATAGCAAACTCTACACCGATCCTTCAATGTAAAAACCAATTGTCTGCGCCGTGAATATCCTTTAGTCTCCACCTTGATTTTGATTTATGCTTGCCGATAAGCAAAATTACAACAATACATCACGTTCTTTGTATGAAGTATGCAGTAAGGCCATGCAACGCTCACCCAGAGGCTTCTCAAGATAATTGCGATAGAGATCAGCTACCCCGGGGTTTCTGTGTGCGGATTTAACAGATTCCTTTTCATCAAACTCATATAATGCCCGGGCTCTGTTCTTAATGAATGATTTATCAGTGATCACGGTTTGTCCTCCTCCGTTGATACAACCTCCCTGACAAGCCATCACTTCAATGAAATCCAGATCTTTTCGTCCACCCGCAACCTCATCGAGGACCTGTTTGGCATACTTTAATCCATTTACGATACAGAAGCTAAATTCATGCGGGCCGATCTCCACCTTGAATTCTTTCCGTCCTTTTACATTCCGTGCTTCGGGCAACTTAAAAAATTCAGCTTCCTTCCCGGTAATCATAAAGTGAAGAATCCGGTAAAGTGCCTCTGTCTCTCCACCCACTACTCCCGCGAACTTTGCAGCCGAAGAACGACTGCTCATAGGCAGATCGGCATTTTCAGGCTCGATCTGTTGTAAATTAATACCTTGCAGCCGGATCATCCGTAATAGTTCCCGGGTAGTTATGACAATATCGACATCGGCAATACCCTTTTGAATCATCTCTTCGCGTTGGGCTTCAAATTTCTTTGCGGTACATGGAACTGCAGAAACCATGACAATCTTTTCAGGATCTATCTGTCGGCTTTCTGCATAAAAAGATTTGCTGATTGCTCCGGTCATTTGTTGAGGAGATTTGCAGGTAGTGAGCATGGGCAACAATTGGGGATAAACCTGCTCAAGATATTTCACCCATGCAGGACAATCGCCCGATAACATGGGAAATTTGTTACCACTTTCAACCCTTTCAAGCAGCTCCGCAGCCAGCTCATGTATGGCCAGATCAACGCCAAATGCAGTTTCAAACACTTTGTCAAAACCGATCTTATGCAAGATACCGTTAAGAATTCCGTTGATATCTTTCCCAGGCTTAAGATCATACTCTTCGGCCAATGTGACGGAAATAGTCGGAGAATACTGGATAACCACGTGGCTGTGTGGATTATGCAATGCCTCGTACACGGCGGCAAGATGATCCTTTTCATAAAGAGCTCCGGTAGGACATGCAATTGTGCATTGGCCACAGTTGATACAGCTCGAAAGGTTTACCGGCTTATCGAAGGTAGTACCTATGACCATTTTACTGCCCCGCTTGATAAATTCAAGGGCTGAAACCGTCATTTGTTCTTCACAAACA
>JAUZOX010000581.1 GCA_030706265.1 Bacteroidota bacterium
GTTTTGATAGATCTTTTGCCCTTCCTGAACATGCAGTTTCACGGTAGCCGTTGAATTAGCCGGTACGACAAGGGTATACGAAATCTTATCGCCTGTTCTTTTCCAGTAAGATGAAATGATCCCGTTGGGTCCGGCATGCGAAGCCTCAAAGTGATCGAGCCCTTCAACGAAATGAGGCTCGATTAACACGTTCTTAAATCCGGGATGGGTCTCGTCAGGTTTTATTCCTCCCAATCCCTTGTAAAGCCAGGCGCCGATCTCCCCAAACATGATATGGTTCATCGAGATGTCGGACTTCGCATCAATGGGCCAGTTTTCGTACAGGGTAGTGGCTCCGTTTACGATCCACCATCCCCATGATGGGAAGGTCTCCTGTGAAGCGACTTTATAGGCTGCATCTGCATAACCATTTTCACTCAACGCATTCAAAACCGCCTTGGTCCCTAACAGACCTACGTCCAGATGCCAGTTATCGGCTTCAATCCTTTTGGCAAGATTAGCGGCAACCTTTTCCTTAAGCTTGGTGGGTACGACGCCCCAAAACAACGGTGCGCTCAGCTCAGTTTGGAAACCACTTCCATAGATGCCGGTTTCCGTATTCAGGTATTTGGTGTTGATCGCATTCCTGATTTTTTCAGCCAATGCGGTATAGGTTACAAAATCATCCTTTTTGCCAAACAGTTTTGCACTCTTTGCCAATATCGTGGCATCCACAAAGTAATAAATCGAAGAGGTCAGCTCAACCGGTGACTTCGACTTTACGGGTACCCAGTCACCCAGCCCCCATGTCGTCAAGCCGTTGGGACTCAACGATGTGATATGGTCTACATATCGTTTGATGTTGTCATAACAATCGTTTAGTAATTTGGAATCACCATAAAACAGATAAATATTCCATGGGATGATGGCAATGGTGCTGGTCCAGTCGGGGCCATTGGCCCATTCGTAACCCCATCCGTTCGACGGGATGATTGCCGGAAGCACCCCGTTGGGTTGTTGTTCATCGCGGTGATCCTGCAGCCATTTTTCATAAATGGTAATGCCATCAAAATTGTAAAGTCCTGTCTCACTTGCAATATGGGCATCACCGGTCCAGCCGTTCTTTTCCCGCTGAGGGCAATCGGTCGGATATCCGAACAGGTTGGACAAATAAGAATGGTTGGTGGCACTCCAGATTTTATCGATGGTTGGATTGGATGATGCAACATTTCCCACGACCGGTACATCGCTGTGCATGAAGTAACCGTACAGGCTCTCCCTGGTGAGTTCAACCGGTTTGCTGCTGGTTACCTCAACATATTGAAAACCCTTATAATTAAACCGGGGCATGAATGTCTCTTCTCCTTGTCCTGACAGGATGAAAATATCGGTTTGAAAAGGATCCGTCTCATCGGTTGGACGGTAATGGACGCTGATATTGGATTGGTCTGCCTTTCCGTTTTGGTATAAACGTTCACTGTGTTTGAGGCGAATGATGGTGCCGGCATCTCCCTTCACCCTGAGCCGG
Source organism: Bacteroidota bacterium (assembly GCA_030706265.1). GTDB lineage: Bacteria > Bacteroidota > Bacteroidia > Bacteroidales > Cfx3-03 > Cfx3-03. Next base: position 1,508 of record JAUZOX010000581.1, read on the forward strand.
CTGACTCCGGCAATGTTTCGTCCAAGGTCGAAGACAAAGGTGGTATCATCGATCCGGTTCATGCTTTTAGCCGGGATTTCTTCTATATTGCGGATGGGCTGCAGCGATTGGGAAACGATGTTTTGCGAAGGGGCGGCACGGAAAATCACGTTTGTCCAACCCGAATCGTTAAAATCCGCATTGTCCCAGCCCGGTATCTCCAGGCGGGCATCATAGTGCTCTCCGGTGTATATGCTGTTGAAGATGATGGGGCTCAAAGCAGTTTTCCAATCTTTATCTGTTTTGATGGTTTCAATGGAGCCGTCTTCATAAGTGATCCGCAGATCCATGCAGAAGGCCGGCCTGTTGCGCCAGGGCGCTTTGTGAAATTCCCACACAGCCGTTGACTGGAGGTTATACCAGCCATTGCCCAATAATACCCCTATCGCATTTTTGCCCTCGTTTAACATGGATGTCACATCATATGCGACGTACATGGTGCGTCTGTCGAACCGGGTATAGACCGGATCCAACCGGTGATCCCCAACTCTCATGCCGTTGATGGAGAGCTCGTATAGGCCGGCAACCGCAATATAGGCCCTTGCCGATTTAACCTTTTTGGCGACCGTAAACCCTTTCCTGAAATAAGGTGCGGGCTTGACGTTTATGCTCTTGTCGTCGCTGATCCAGGCTCCTTTCCAGTTTTCCATTTCCATCATCCCCGTCTCAAAGCTGTTGATTGCAGAAGGGGCCAGTTTCTTTCCATCCTTGTCCCACACCTCGACACACCAGTAATACCGGGTAAATGGAGCCAGTGGCTTTCCCTGGTAGGTTACCAGGTTCGTAGAAGATTCTACCTTCCCGGATTCCCAGGCGTCGCCTTTTCCTTTTTCAAGTGTCGATGAATCGGTGCTCACATGAATTTGATAGCTCTTTTGAATGGCTCCCTGCCTGTCGTCCTGGAGGTACCAGGTCAAGCGGGGATGCTTTGAGTCTATGCCGATTGGGCTTAACAGGTATTCGCAGCGCAATCCAATCGGTTTATAAGGAGAATTACCGGATAAGGTTTGAGCAGATGCCAATAGGGTAAACATGAGAAACATGCAGGA
>JAUZOX010000582.1 GCA_030706265.1 Bacteroidota bacterium
ACCGAGGCCAAAGTCGTTGGAAAGCTGCGTAAACAGGGTATCAACAAGACCGATATCAGTCGTGATGAATTTATGGTCCACGCCTGGGAATGGACCCACAAGCATGGGGGCATCATATTGGAGCAGCTTAAAAAACTGGGCGCTTCGTGCGACTGGGACAGAACAAGCTTTACCATGGATCCGGGTTATTACGAATCGGTCATCGATACTTTTATAGACTTATATAATAAAGGTCTCATTTATCGTGGCGTCCGCATGGTAAACTGGGACCCGAAAGCATTGACAGCACTCAGTGATGAGGAGGTGATCTACAAGGAATTGCAATCAAAACTTTATTATATTCGCTATCAGGTTGAAGGCGCCGATGATGAATGGGTCACCATTGCCACTACCCGTCCTGAGACCATATTGGGAGATACGGCTATTTGCGTTCATCCCGAAGACGAGCGTTTCAGCCATCTTAAAGGCAAACGGGTGCTGGTGCCGTTGCTTAATCGTTCTATCCCCGTGATTCAGGATGAATATGTAGACCGTGAATTCGGGACGGGATGTCTCAAGATCACTCCGGCCCACGATATCAATGACTATAATATAGGAATCAAACATCATCTGGATTCGATCGATATCTTCAATGACGACGGTACCCTCAATGCAAAGGCGCAGTTATATGTCGGGCAGGACCGTTTTGAAGTTCGCGATCAGATTGCAAAGGACCTTGCAACCGGGGGATATCTGGTTAGGGAAGAGGCCTATGTCAACAAGGTCGGATTTTCGGAGCGCACCGATGTGGTCATCGAACCCAAGCTTTCCATGCAATGGTTCCTGAAAATGGATAAACTGGCAAAGCCGGCTTTGGATGTGATACTCGACGGGACCGTCAAATTTCATCCCGAGAAGTTTGTCAACACCTACCGTCATTGGATGGAAAATGTAAAGGACTGGTGTATTTCACGCCAGTTGTGGTGGGGACATCGCATCCCGGTATATTATACACCGGATCATCATCAGATCGTGGCTCATTCTCCGGAAGAAGCCTATCGGATTGCAAAGGAAAAATACAATGCCGGCTATGGCATCGACCAGTTGCTTCAGGACGAAGATGTGCTGGATACCTGGTTTTCGAGCTGGTTGTGGCCGATTTCAGTATTTGACGGAATCCGCAATCCCGACAATGCCGATGTCAAATATTATTATCCCTCCAACGACCTGGTGACGGCCCCCGAGATTCTTTTCTTCTGGGTGGCCCGCATGATCATTGCAGGACTTGAATACCGCAAGGAAGTTCCCTTCACCAATGTTTACCTCACTGGAATTGTACGCGACAAGTTGGGACGGAAAATGAGTAAGTCATTGGGCAACTCACCCGACCCGATCGGATTGATACATCAATTTGGAGCAGATGGCGTTCGCGTGGGGATGTTGCTGACTTCTCCGGCCGGTAACGACTTGCCCTTCGACGATAGTCTTTGTGAACAGGGACGAAACTTCAGCAATAAAATCTGGAATGCACTCAGGCTGGTCAAGGGGTGGACCGTGGATCCTGCGATTGTTCAACCGGAGTCTTCTGCCGTTTCGGTTAGATGGTTCGAGGCAAAACTCAACCAGGCTTTGGCTGAAATAGAAGGACATTTTGAGAAGTACCGTCTGTCGGATGCCTTGATGAGGGCCTATAAGTTGGTATGGGACGACTTTTGCTCCGCCTACCTGGAGATGATCAAACCGGCATATCAACAGCCTATTGATGCAGCTACCTATGATGCTACCATCGGAGTATTTGAAAAGCTGATGAAGATACTGCATCCTTTTATGCCTTTTATTACCGAAGAGATCTGGCACCTGCTGGAGGAAAGGAAGCCGGGTGAAAGCATCATGGTTGCGGACATACCTGCTGCCGGCGCTTATGACGAGGTGATCCTCGGACAATACGAGATGGCAGAACAGGTGATCATCAATCTGCGGGGCATACGCAAGGAAAAGAATATTCCTTTCAAGGATACCATCGAACTGTTTATTCGTAAGAACAACGACGAGGTGGCCGATACCACTTTCGACTGTGTGATTGCCAAACTGCTCAATATTTCAGCTATCCACTATACCGTGGATAAGATTGAGGGTGCGGTCTCCTTTGTGGTCAAGTCGACCGAATTTTTTGTACCGCTCAAGGGGTTGGTGGATGTGGAAGCCGAACTGGCTAAGCTAGAGGAAGATCTGAAATACATGAAAGGTTTCCTGGCTTCCGTTGTCACAAAACTGAGCAACGAACGCTTTGTCAGCAACGCTCCCGAAAAGGTGGTGAACCTGGAACGGAAAAAACAGGCCGATGCCGAAGCGCAAATCTCCGTGCTGGAAGGTCAGATTGCTTCGCTATCTAAGAAATAGGGTAGGAGGCGTTTGCTCATTTCTCGGGGGTTGGGAGTGTGGATTGAAAACATAATGTCATTCTTTAGGAATTAAAATAAGACAATTGAGGTTATTCAGATTCAAATTATTGCTGGCATTTGTGTTACTGACCGTCCTTGTCAACGGGCAGGTCGATTACACGACCATTCGTTACCGTGGCATACGTCCCGATGACTATGGTGGTTTTATGCCGAT
>JAUZOX010000583.1 GCA_030706265.1 Bacteroidota bacterium
CTCAAGGCGACTTTTGATACGGCTCACAACACTAAAATATTGTTTGCCTACCACAAGGTCCGGTTTTTCAACGACAGTTTACAGGGAATATGTGATTCACTGGCCTTTATAACCAAAGATTCCGTTTTGAATTTATACCAAAATCCGGTACTCTGGTCGGGCAAGAATCAACTTTCGGCAGATACGATCAGGCTCTTCACCGTCAACAAGGAAGTATCCAAACTGATGATGTACAACACGGCTTTTATCATTTCCCGGGATTCATTGCAAAACTTCAACCAGGTAAAAGGGAAATTGATGACCGCCTTCTTTAAGGACAACAAGATTAACAGGATTGATGTGGACGGGAGTGCCGAATCCCTTTATTATGTGCGACAGGACGATCATTCGCTGATCGGTGTAAATAAAGCTATCTCAAGTAGCATGGTCATCTACCTGGATGACCGACAAAAAGTCAAAAAGATCACCTGGGTGCAAAAGCCGACCAACGTGCTTTACCCCGAAAAGGAACTTCCCAGTGATGAAAAACGCCTTCGCGATTTCAAGTGGATTGAAACCGGAAGGCCGTTAAACAAATCGGATATCTTTTAGCCGGTTTATTTGCTTTTCTCTCTTTTTCCAAAGACCGAGAAATGGACGTATTTCGAAGGATGAGCCTTCATATCCTGTAACAACAGATTCAGATTGCGTGACGATCCCTCTAATTGATTATAGAGCGTATCATTGTTGATCAGCATTCCCAGACTTCCTTTGCCCTTATTGATTTTCTCGGATATCTGTTCAAAATTCTGAAGTGCTCTTTGCGTGGAAATAATGGTTTGGGAAAGATGAACTGCGGCCAAGGTATCCGTCATCTTTGAAACATTATTGATTGCATTGGTAATCTGCTGATTATTATTCCTGATATTACGGCTAATCAAGTCAATATTGGTGATTATCTCAGACATTCTCCCCTTTTGGGTGGTAACGATGGTATCTATTGTAGAAGAGGTGACTTCGAGATGTTTTATCGTATTCCGGATGCTGGCAAAGCTCTTAATCAGGTTATCCCTTGTTTTTTCATTCATAACCTTGCTAATCACGATAAGCAAAGTGTCAAAGGATCCCATTAAGGACTCTGCTTTTGCTTTTAAAGGCAATACTTGCCGACTGACTTCATCTTCGAGGGAGGCTTTTGATCCCGAAAGAATCGTATCCTGATTTTTTACGTATTCCTTCGAATTGCCCAGGATAATCTCAACCGCCTTCGATCCCAGCAGATCGGCATTGTAAATCTGAGCTACCGAATTTTTTGGAATAGGGAGATCATGTGTAATGCTCATCTCTACGACTAACATCTTAGACGTATCATTTTTAAAAATAATATCACTGACCTTTCCGACATTCAGACCATTTATCATCACCGGATTTGATCTCATCAACCCATTAACACGGGGATAAACGGCATATATCTTTCGCGAAGTTGAAAAAATATCTATTCCCTTCAAAAAATTAACACCCCAGTAAGAAGCAGCCAAAGTTACTATAACAGCAACGCCAATTTTAATTTCTCTCGATAGTTTTAAATGCATATAAATTCTTTTAATTTTTCTGATAAACTCCCCCGGCATTAATTCATTAAGTAAAAATTAAACGAATATACAGGTTCAAATGCATCATTTTTTAGGGTGTAAAATTACTGCTTATTCTTTATCATTATAAGCGCATCCTTCATTGTGATTCGATTTTCATTTAAAAAAGGCAAGACGAATGCATCATGATAACCCTTAGCAGCGACAATTTGTCTGATCTTTTCAGCATCCCGCGGCGTTTGTTCATCGCCTGCAGTATATTTATATATTTGATTTTGAATATATTTTTTCACATTTGGAATCTCTTTAAACTCAGAACTGCTCAATGGAATCTCTTTGTCACTGGTCATGAATTGCACCCGGAATTTTAAACCCGTATTTATATTTAATTGAACAACTGATTTTGAAGAAGGTTTAGATATTTTGCCTTTATTTATTGAATCATCCCCCAAAGCCTTGTTATCTTTTCTCTGTCTCACATCGACTAAATCCTCTGATTGTCTTTCGTCAATTGTGTTTCTCTTCAATTTTTGATCGGCTCTGCCTGTTTTTGAAGTTTTGTTTTGAGAAACTATTTTTCCGCTTGTTACTTGTTCTTGATTCTTGCTACTGCGATATCCAAAAGTATCTCCCTTTAGTGCCTGTTCAACCTTTTCTTGCTCCATCCGTATGACGGCCGGATGTTTCTTAAACAAAGAATCTTCTTTTGCAGTTGTTTCCGGGATATTTCCTTCGGAAGCTCTTCTATATTCCTCAAAAGCGCGATAAATGGAAAAGGCGATACGATCCTGTCCGGTTTCTGACATTAAATAGGCTTCTTCGTGTGTGTTACTCAAAAAACCAGTTTCTACCAGCACACCGGGCATTGTTGTTTTATACAACACCAGGAATCCGGCCTGCTTTACCCCTCTTTCAGGCATATTGGTATTTGCATCAAAACTCTTTTCGACCCGTGAAGCAAAATCCAGGCTCTTTTCCAGATAGGCATTCTGAAAAAGATTAAAGATGATATATGCTTCCGAA
>JAUZOX010000584.1 GCA_030706265.1 Bacteroidota bacterium
ATCCGCTTTAATTGCCTCACCGATTAGGGTTGCCGAATAATCGCTTCCACCCCGTTTCAGGTTATCGATTCCACCCTGCGGGTTGCGGCAGATATATCCCTGGGTAATGATGAGGTGCTTGTCGGAAGCCTTTTCGAGCAACGGTTTAACCAGCCGGCTGATTTGGGCTACATCCGGTTCTTCATTATCATCGATGCGCATGAATTCAAGTGCGGAAATCAAGGTTGCATTCGCACCTGTTTCGAGAAGGTAAATATAAAACAGGTTTGACGACATGATTTCACCCTGGGCAAGGATGATCTTTTCATTGGTTTCATTAAACTGCGGACCTTCCTGGGCCAGCAAGAGGTCCAGAACGCCGTTTATGAAACCAATGGCCTGGTTTTTATAAGTTTCTGTTGATAAAAGATGGTCGATGATCCCCATATACTCAACGCGAAGCAGCTCGATGATCTTCATGGCTTCGTCATGCTTTTGAGTATAAAAAAAGCCGGTCAGATTGACCAGCTTATTGGTTGTTCCGCCAACAGCTGACAAGACTATTATTTTCTGCTTATCATCTTTTATGATTGAGGCTACCTGTTTCATGCGATCTGCATTTCCAACAGACGTACCACCGAATTTATAAATAATCATTTTTATGTTTTATTTGAATGAAAAACAGGGGTGTATGAAGCACCCCCGTTTTTGATTTGTAATCTTTTGGCAAAAAGAACCTTTTAAAAGGCGCGACAAAACTAATATTATAATTGTACCAAACGAAATTATTTGTAATTTTACACTATTCTTAACACCATGTTAAAATTCTAACATGCTAACAATCGGAAAAATAGTCGAGGACGAACTCAAAAAGTATCCTTTTTTGGAGGAAGCCCTCGCAGAAGAATTAGTTAACTTATCTGCTTTTGCCCGTAAGTTAAAACCTGTAGTCGAAAAAAGACTAGGAAGACCTGTAAATGAAGGAGCTATAATCATGGCTGTCAAGCGTATGCCCCTTCCGTTGCACCTGCCCGTTAACCACATTCTGAGAAAGTTCCTTTCCAATATGGGTGAGATGACGGTCAGGTCCGACATCACTGACTTTACTTTCGCCAATTCCTCCACGTTGACAGCATCACAGGGTAAGTTACTTGAGACGCTCAATAAGCACAAGGATGCCGTATTTAGCTTTTCAAAAGGAGTTAACGAAACTACGATAGTGATCAGTTCTTCGCTTGATAATATCGTTCATGAAATGTTCCAGGATGAGAATCTGATCCTGAAACAGACCAATCTTTCTACCATCACCCTCAAACTGCACATGCAAAACTCAAGGGTAATCGGTCTTTATTATCATATATTCAAGCAACTGGCTTGGGAAGGAATCAACATTGTGGAAGTCATCTCTACAACGAATGAGTTTACCATCATCGTAGGCGAAGATTTTGTAGATAAAGCTTTCTCGATCCTTAAAAGACTGAAGGCGCCGGGTATGGAATAACTTTTCCCCGGAAATTATTTCTTCTTATCTTTCAATCCCTCAATTCGCTTTTCCAGTTGGGGCAGGATGTATGGTGCTATATCGGAAACAGGGTTCCATAAAGCACTGTTGTCTCTTTTGGGCTCCGAAATGAGCTTGTGGTTTAAATCGACAAGGTTTATCAAATAGATAAACAGGCTTATAATAAATGCAGTCTTTAACCCTGCAATCAGCGCGCCGGCAATGTGGTTCAAAGGGCCCATCGCCAGTGATTCGACCACTTTCTCCATAACTTGTCCCAGTAGTTTTATACCCAATACCACAACCGCAAAGGTGATCAGTAACGAAGCCAACCAGGCGGCCCTGCCGGTCCAGTGAAAGACTTCAGCCAGAAAGTCAGCGGTAACCCCCGAAGAGTTGATGGCCAGGAATACCCCGAGGATAAGTCCGACAAAAGCCGTGATTTCATAAACGAACCCGCGGGTAAAGCCCTTGATGACCGACCATGCTAATGGAATACCAATCAGAATATCCAGAATGTTCATGGTTATTTACGCAATTTACGGGTGAGTTCGGTGGCAAAGACAAAGTTGTTCAGTTCCAGGTTATCCGTAGTCATGATGTCGCCACTGTTTCCTTCCCACCAGAGCTTTCCCTTGTTGATGAATGCAATGTGTTCTCCGATCTCGATCACCGAATTCATGTCATGCGTATTGATAACCGTTGTGATATTGTACTCGTGCGTCAGCTCATGAATAAGGTTATCAATAAGATTGGCCGTAACAGGATCGAGTCCGGAGTTGGGTTCATCACAGAAAAGATATTTTGGATTTAAGGCAATGGCCCTTGCAATAGCAACCCGCTTTTTCATTCCCCCGCTAATCTCAGAGGGATAGAGCTTATTGGCATTGACAATATTTACCCTTGACAGGCAAAAGTTGGCACGCTCCCGCTTTTCTTCGAGAGATTGCTCGGTGAACATGGAAAGAGGAAAGATCACGTTTTCTTCAACCGTCATTGAATCAAACAATGCCCCACCCTGAAAGAGCATCCCCAATTCCTGCCGGATATGCTTCATCTCATTCATCGACATCTTTGAAAAATTCCGTCCGTCGAAATATATTTTCCCTTTATC
>JAUZOX010000585.1 GCA_030706265.1 Bacteroidota bacterium
GTTGCCGGATGCCCCGAAACCGGATACTGGAAAGCCAATGAACGTTCGCTTGAACAGTTGAAATAATCCACGACTTTTACCGAATAGCTGCCTGCTGCCACAGGTATATAACTGGATGCGACCGCACCTGCAATAGCGACCATATCTTTGTACCATTGATTTCCCTGATAAGCGCTGGAATACAATGTCGTTCCGTCGTTCGAAACGGTAATCACAGGTATGGCGGGGCGTTGCAATACATCGAGATGTATGGATGTCGATGATGTCACGCTGCCGTCGTTGACTTCGACATTATAATCGGTCGATGCATCGGGAGAAGCAACCGGGTTAGCGGACAAAGGATCAGAAAGCCCGTCGGAGGGTTTCCAACTATAACTGTAAACACCTGTGCCGCCACTGGCTTTAACGGAGAGGACTGCACTTTCTCCCTGACAAATGCGGACCGGATTTACCGAGGCCAAAGTTCCCAATGGCAGCGAGGGTGAGATAGGTGGAAACTGAATATTGTCGATCCAAACGGCATCCGAACCTGCCGAAGTGACGTAATCTTTTTGATAGCTCCATTTGAAAGTGTGAATTCCCGGCGTGATTACAAATGCAACCCTGGTCCAGGCTGTCTCTCCGGACCATGAACCTTTTTGCTGGCCATCGATGAAAAACTTAAGATAATCCGCCTGCTTTTCCGAAGATGTTTTAAGCCAGAACCGGATGGAATCATCTGCTACTACCTCTAAGGTGATCAACAGGTCGGAAGTTTGCAGGTCTTTGATCGCTCCGGAGCGGGCGGAGAATTTTCCGGTTAAAGAAGAAGAGGTGTTTTCGATGGTCCAGGGATTGTTCCCTCCACTCAACCAGTTCATCGAGTTGAAACTGCTCCGTTCAAAATCCTCGATGGCAGTCGCATTTCCTATGGTCCGGAGAAAACTCTTTTGAACGGAGGTCGTATGTGCATCAAGTCGAAATTCCAGATTTACGGCTTCGCCGATTAATGCTGCATTACTGACGGTGGCTGTGAACCGGGGTTGATAGGTTGATCCCCTGACCATCGTTCCAAGGCTGACATCAGACTGGTTCATCATAACGTCAGGACTGCTGCATGTGAGGCTGGCGGCGGCATCGACAGCCGGTGTCAGGCCGTTGTTCTCAACGGGCAGGGTGATGCTTACGGTCTCGCCCGGATCGAGCTGGCCGTTTTTATTTCCGGTATCATCATTGATTACAAGTGCACCTGTCTGGATAAGGGGCGATGTATCGACAGGCGGAAAGATGATGTTGTCTATCCATGCACAATCGCTCCCCACGCTGGTAGATCCATCCTTAAGGTATGTCCAACGGAAAATGTGCGTACCTGCCGTTACGTCAAAACTTTCCATTTCCCAGTCATGTTGGCCGGACCAGTCTCCAACCAGTTGATCATCAATATAAAAAAGTAACCTGTCATAACCGGCTTCCGATGATACTTTTCGGTAAAAGGTTATCTTCCCGTCGCGAAGGATATTTAACGTGACGCTGAGGGTTGAAGACTGGGCATTAGTTATCGCACCTGACCGCGCGCAATAAATGCCCTGCTCGGGGTTGGCGTTCGTAATGGTCCAGGGTAAAGATCCGCTTTGTTCCCACGGGAGGTGGTTGAAATTGTTGGCTTCGAAGTCCTCGCTGATGATTCCGACCGTAAGCAGATAATCTTTGCTGACTGAATAATTGCCGGATGTCTTTGCCAACATGGTTATCTTGGGCATGGTACCCAGGGGGGTATTGGCCGCTGCACTTATGCCGAACGCTGCTATTTTCTGTGCACCGGGTAACAGTTCGCCCAGGGATACGGATGGATTATTCAATGTCAGATATTGACTGCCTGTGGATATCGACAAAGATGTGGCCATAGCCGTGCTCTGTCCTGTGTTTGTAACAGGGACTTTCAAAGTGAAAGTTTCTCCCGGGTCGGCTAATCCATTTCCGTTTCCCGGGGCCGGGTCGTAAATGACTTCGGTACCCATTTCCAGTGTTCTGGAACGAACAGGGAGTGTGAATTTTGAGGTCCAGCTGTTTGTTCCATCCGTCACTTCCAGGCTCAGGTTTGCAACGTGCCGATCCGGAGCAAGGCTATCGATGCTGATCTGAAAGGCATCTTTGATCAGGATGGAGTCTGCCGGGTTTACCGGTCTGCCGTTTGCCGTATCTTGTTTTATGCTGACAAATGGATCCTGAGAAGTGAGTTTCAGACCCAGTTTTCCCGAAGCCAGTTGTCCAAAGTTTTTCAAAGTGACATTCAAGGTCGGTTGTTCACCATAATCGGCATAACCGTTGTTATTTCCCGTCGCATCGTTAACCGTGTATGTATTGAGCAACAGATAGGCCCCTGTTGGAGAATCGACCCTGACAGTACCAATATAAGGTTCCTTGTTCTGCATGGTAATCACCACATTTGCATCACCTGCCACCGTGATAGGGTTCAGGTTGACCACCGCCACCCCGTCGGTTCCGGCCATCGCAGCCCCATAAAGCTTGCCGTTCATTGAGATGGCAGCATAGGCATTGGGTTCGGTATGAATGATGAAGCTGGAAGCTCCAATGGGCAAAAGCTGCAAATA
>JAUZOX010000586.1 GCA_030706265.1 Bacteroidota bacterium
AATGGATTTATCAAATCTGGTACTCGAAACGGATTCGCCCTATCTTACACCTGTTCCCTATCGGGGAAAACGAAACGAGAGTGACTATATCTCCATGGTCGCTCAAAAAATTTCACAGTTGAAAGATATTCCGTATGCCGATGTATGCCGGATCACAACTGAAAATGCCATCAAACTGTTTAACCTGCCAACATCCTGAGGTTGGGATTTTAAAAAATAGCTTACGCTTTAAGAAAGCGGGCGCACAACGATACGGATTTCAATTTGATTGCCGCTTAACTCCAGCGGGATGGCTTCCATCCCCGGAACGAAATTGAAGATCCTTCCGTTGACACTTTCCCTGATATTCAATGGCGTATTGGATTGGATCGTGATAATCCCATTGGGTTTCTCGATCTCCAGTTGGTATCTGGAAATCACATTTACCTTCTCTTCATTTGAAGAGACAATGGGTAGTAAATATTTGAGGCCGTCCATCTGTTTGGCCGATCGATACGCTGCACCGATCACAACGGCATCGTCCGTAAAGACATAATTGATCTCACAACTTACCGGCATGCCGGGAACCGGATTTTGATTTTCATCCACCAATTGCGAATGGGTCTGAAACCGCAACTCATTGTCGTTCTTTTGGTAATCGATGATTGCTTTTAAATCATTCGAATTGGAATACCTGTTTTTATTGATTTCAATTTCAAACCGTGGCGTAAGGCTCATAGAAAAAGGATCTTTATCCCTTTGCATATTTGAACTTTCGACAAGCTGGTAATTGTTCATGCTTGCCACGATCACGGGGCCTGTCTTTGGATGCCACAACATGGTCATGGCTCCTCCTGTGGCATGGCCTCCCTTCATGGTGTATTCCTGGTCAAAGCCCGTGATGGTCGCCCGCCAGTCTTTTTTGGCAATCAGCCAGGTTTGGATATCTTCAAAAGCCTTTACTCCATATTCTTGTTCACGGGGCAACACCAAATTATGCCCCTGAATATTATCGGGAATTGAATCCGATTTCACCAATAAAGTTGCCAATGCTTTACTGTGCCCCAGCGTATGATGGACGCAGGGCAAGATGCCATGGTTGACATAATGGGGCCCTCCATACAGTAAATGGTTGTGTGTACATTTTTGAAATAAAAGGGTATTCTGCAAGGCCACCTTATAAAATGCAGGTTCCCGGTTTGCCATCAAGGCAAATGCAGATTGACAACCATCACTGGTCCGGCTTCCCCAGTAGGTCCATTTGAAGTTCCGGGTTCCCCAGCTGTTATCCCATCCGCCATCCGGCAGCATAAATTCCATGTGTGCCTTCAAAGATGCGGTGACCATATCCAGCACTTCGTCGTCCTTTGTCAGCAATCCATACATCACAAGCGAGGGCAACGACTCTTCCACATTGTATCCCAGGTCAACGGAATAACATCCTTTGGGGCTTTCGACATTGACCGGATGACCCTCGCCGTAAAGTAACCTGTTTCGTTTTGTAAAATATTGAAGGCTCTCGTGTGCCAGTTCTCTCCCTTTTTCAGTAAAGCGCTTCCGGTCGAAATGTTCTCCTATCAGCGACAATGTGTAGCTACACGATATCGGATAATTGATGTTTCCGGTTTTAATGGTGAAATTATCGTGAAGATAATCCCCCGCTTTAATCAGCCTGGCGGTCCATTTATTCCGGGTCCCCTCATCCAGTAAATGACCAAAATGAATAATGGATTCGGCCAAGGAAGCGGCCCCGAATACGGTCGTCCCCATCCACTGGCTCACACTGATTTCATTGGCCCATGAGCCATCGGGAAGACTGACCATGTTTTCCATCCACTCGTATAACCGGAGGGCTGCATCCAGGTATTTTTTATCGCCGGTCTTATCCGCCAGGAATAACAAGGGGAATATGGTGTCGCCTGATCTTCCGTGTATTGCTCCGCAAGCCGGACACAATATTCCGCCATGCAATCCTTTCAGATCCGGATTATTGACCTGCAGCTTCAACAATCCTTCCCCCCAACTTTTCAAAAGCTCAAAACTCACATTCAACAGCTCATTGCCGGCGTAATTATTTTTATCCCGAACTCCTTTCGCATCAAAAAGCAAGGGCTCATGGGCATTGCTTCCGAATGATTCTATATTTGGAAGTATTAATCCGGAACTTGCCAGTGCTCCGATTTTCAGAAATCTTCGTCTTGAGGTATTCATCGTTTTAGTTGTTAAGTGGTTATTGTTTCAGGCATTTGCAGGAATGAAGCCAAAGGAGGGAAGCTATTTTCATTTCATCCGTAGATAATAATTTGTATTAAAGTGGTCGGATGGAACTCGCATGGATAATTTTCATCGGTGTTTGTGCTTTTGAAACATGCTCGTTTCATCCTTAATAAAACTTCTATGAATCCATTATTCCGGATCAGCGTTATTAAATATGCAATTTATTGTAATTTTGTCATTAAAGGGCATTGCATTCTTACTTGTTTTTACTGCCCGAGTTTTGTTTTTTAAAAAATAAGTTTTCCAAAACCATCAGGTATTTGCTGCAAATATATGCATAGTTTAAAATGCCATTTACGATGATCCGGAAAGTTTATTCTCAAATATTATTGAG
>JAUZOX010000587.1 GCA_030706265.1 Bacteroidota bacterium
ATGGCGTGAGAAGATTGGAACTCAGGCATGGTATGCTTATTATTTCCGTGGATTCACGGCATGGACTTCATGGAGAAGATTGGACTATCCTCGTTTGATCGCACCTCAAAAACATGTACCTGCCGTTAATGGTGTACCTGTTCGTTATACTTATGCAGTGTCAGAACAAACTTTGAATAGCACCAATTATAATGCAGCTGCAACTGCAATTGGTGGCGACAGGGCCGATACCCGTTTATTCTGGGATAAGGGACCTGAAAACTATGATTCCAGTTTCAAATAGACACTATGATTTGAATTTAGCATTTAGCTAAAAAACGGGGATTGATCATTTTTGATCGATCCCCGTTTATTTTTAATTCACTTTTCGAATGAATTCCGATTTCGGAATATGATGTCAGAGATAGCGAAAAAAATGAGTGATATAATGGGATCTGGAATAAGGCAAAATCAATAACATGAATATCCTATTAAGGTGAATTTTATCAATTTGAATCCGATATTCCCGGCATGATGATTTTCCCCAAATTCAAATGAAAGGCTTTTAAGCAAGATGCCATAAAGCGTACATTGGTGTCATTAATTTAGAATCGTATTACAACTGTAAAACTTGATAACATCCTCATGGAGGACGAGTTCAAAGTGAGAACATGACGGGATAATGCTTTCATACGATAATCGGTTGTATTGGGCCAGCCATAAGAATCCATCATGAATACGTTCATTGGCATTTGTGCGTTTCAGCATCTTTGCCTCATCAATGCTTTCATATTTTCATTGCAGCAAGTTTTGCTTTTTCGGAAAGAACCTGCCTGGTATAAATAGCCAGGTTCTGCTTGCTAACAGGTATTCCCGGAGGGGATATCATTTTTAATGGATCAACGGCAATGTCTCCCTTATAAATGCGAAAGTCAAGATGTGGCCCGGTTGCCAGACCTGACGATCCGACATATCCGATAACCTGACCCTGGTTAACATGGACACCTTTCCTTATACCTGCTGCAAAAGCAGACAAATGCATGTACGAAGTTTCAAAAGCAGCAGTATGTTTAAGTCTGATGGTCTTTCCGCCACCACCTGAAAATCCTGCCTGAAGTACCGATCCATTACCAATGGCATGAACGGGTGTTCCCCGGGGTGCAGCATAATCGACACCATGGTGAGGACGCCAGATTCGCAGTACAGGATGGAATCTGGCATTTGTAAACCTGGAAGTGATGCGTGAAAACTTGAGCGGAGCCTTCAGGAAGCCTCTTTTTAAGCTATTTCCGTTTTCATCATAGTAACCGGTCGTACCGTTATCATTGTATTTAAAGGCATAATAAGGCTTGCCATTGTGATAAAACCAGGCCGAATGAATCCGCCCCAGTCCAATGGATTTGTTTCCGACATAAAGCTGGTCATAAGAGACTTTAAACTGGTCCCCTTCCTGAATGGCATAAAAATCGATCGTCCACTGAAAAATTTCAGAAAGCGAAATGGCAAGATTCGGATCAATTTTCAATGAACCAAAGGTATTCCATAACGAGCCTTTAATCGTACCGGCTGCATATTGTTTCTTTACCGTTACTTGTTTTTGTCCTTCATATACTTGTACCGAGTCCTTGAAATTAAAAACCACGTAAGAGGTATCGGTCGGTTCGTAAATAAAGTACAGCGCTTTCTTTAGGTTGTCATTGGTGCATAGAACCGTATATCTGTTACCAGCACGGATCTTTCTGATATCGAACACCGAATCACTCGCTTTTTCAAGCTTGTCAATGGCACTTCCCTCTACGTGGAAACGTCCCAATATGGATGACAGATTTTCCCCTTCCTGGATTTCATTTTTATACACCTGGAAAGAACCAACAACAATCCCAAATTCTATCCGTGGCTCAGGCAAATAATTGTCATCGCTTAATATCTTTTTAGGCCTTAAAAAAGTTGCCGCAATATAAATTATTAAACCTGATATGGATACCAATAAGATTATTTCTATAAGCCGTTTATTTCGATGAGTCATAAATTAAGAAAGGGGGTTAAAAAGTTTAGAATGGGTTAGTTTACCAGTTTCATTTCATCGATAAGCCGGTGTGCCCCGGCAAACTTATCAATAATAAACAGGCAATAGCGAATATCCAAAGAGATATTTCTGCACAGATTCGGATCGTAGGTAAGATCGCTCATTGTTCCTTCCCAGTTCCGGTCAAAATTTATTCCAATCAAATTCCCATCTGCATTAAGAACCGGGCTTCCTGAGTTTCCACCCGAAGTATGATTGGAGGCAATAAATCCGACATGCATTTGCCCATCTTTATCGGCGTACTGACCATAGTCATTATTACGATAAAGGTCTTTTAACTTCTTTTCGACTACATAATCATAAATGTCGGGATTTTCCTTTTCAATAATACCTTTCAACGTGGTAAAGTGAAGATAGGAAACTGCATCGGCTGCCAGATAATCATCAACTTTGCCGTAAGCAACCCGTAAAGTTAAATTGGCATCGGGATAAAAACGT
Source organism: Bacteroidota bacterium (assembly GCA_030706265.1). Taxonomy (GTDB): domain Bacteria; phylum Bacteroidota; class Bacteroidia; order Bacteroidales; family Cfx3-03; genus Cfx3-03. The sequence continues at coordinate 2,504 of JAUZOX010000587.1, forward strand.
TTAGCGGGTTGCATCTCCATCTGAGCTTCCATATAAATTCGCTGCAGGCTGTCTATCTTTAACTGTAAATTATTCAGCCTGTCTGC
>JAUZOX010000588.1 GCA_030706265.1 Bacteroidota bacterium
AAAAGATGCTAAACAAACTCATTAAATATTTTCTAAACAACAGGCTTGTTGCTTTCATTTTTCTGGTTACTGTCGTATTTCTTGGAATATCAACGGCCCCCTTCAATTGGAATACAGGGCCCATACCAAGGGATCCGGTTCCGGTAGATGCAATCCCCGATATCGGAGACAATCAGCAGATTGTTTCTACCGAATGGATGGGTCGTTCTCCACAAAACATACAGGATCAGATTACCTATCCCCTGACCACTTCGCTTTTGGGTATCTCGGGCGTTAAGTCAATCCGGAGCACTTCCATGTTCGGAATGTCATTTATCTACATCATTTTCAATGATAATGTAGATTATTACTGGTCACGTTCCAGAATCCTTGAAAAGCTTTCCTCCTTGCCGACAGGGACTCTTCCGCAAGGTGTCCAACCCGCACTGGGACCCGATGCCACCGCATTAGGGCAGGTTTATTGGTATACACTTGAAGGACGTGATCCAAAAACCGGTAAACCGACAGGTGGATGGGACCCGCAGGAACTCAGGACAATTCAGGATTTTTATGTCCGTTACGGCCTTACATCAGCTGAGGGTGTTTCTGAAGTTTCTTCTATTGGCGGATATGTAAAAGAATATCAGGTTGACATAGATCCCGAAGCCATGAAATCGGCAGGCGTTTCGGTCATGCAAATCATGAAGGCCGTTCAAAACAGCAATCTGGATATCGGTGCACAGACTATAGAATTGAATAAGGTGGAATATGTGATCCGTGGTATGGGCTACCTGAAAAATATTGCGGACCTTGAAAATGCAGTCGTTACCGTTAACAACAATGTGCCGATCCAGATAAAAAATGTGGCCAAGGTGAGTTTCGGTCCGGGCAACCGCAGAGGTGGACTGGATAAAGGAGGAGCGGATGCAGTCGGGGGCGTAGTCGTTGCCCGTTATCATTCCAATCCGATGGAAGTCATTTCCAATGTCAAAAAGAAAATCGAAGAAATTTCAAAGGGGCTTCCGTCTAAAAAGCTGGCAGAGGGCACTGAATCCAAAGTCACCATTGTGCCATTTTATGACCGGTCAGGGCTCATCCAGGAAACAGTTGGTACCCTGCAGGATGCTCTCACCCATGAAATCTTAATCAGTATCATTGTCATCATTGTTTTGTTGATGAATCTCAGGGCGTCAATTCTGGTATCCGGTTTATTACCCCTGGCGGTACTGATGACCTTTATCATCATGCGCTATATTGGCGTAGATGCCAATATCGTTGCCTTGTCGGGAATTGCAATTGCCATCGGGGTCATGGTCGATGTAGGCATCATCTTTATCGAGAACATATTGCGGCATTTGGAGATGCCTCAAAACAAAGGCGCCTCAGGTGATAGATTAAAAGAGGTCATTTATGAAGGTGCCTGTGAAGTGTCGGGCGCTATAGTTACCGCTCTTTCAACCACGGTGGTTAGTTTTCTGCCTGTTTTTGCCATGCAGGCGGCCGAGGGTAAAATGTTTAAACCATTGGCCTTTACCAAAACCTTTGCACTTTTATCTTCATTGGTGCTTGGCCTGTTGTTGGTACCCATGCTTTCAAACCTGATTTTTTCCATTCAATTTAATCAGAAGCGGATCAAAAAAGTATGGAACACGGTTTTGATTGTTGGCGGCATATTGCTTGCCATCCTTTTCCATTCATGGATGGCTTTGATTTTAGTGCTGTTTGGCCTCAACAATCTGCTGGATTATATGTGGTCTGAATCCGGAAAAAGCAATCCTAAATTAATCAATATCGGCATAGCCATTTTGTTTGCGGTTTATTACCTGACCATCGCATGGCTCCCCCTGGGGGCTCAAAACAGTACTTTGGCAAACTTCCTGTTTGTTGCCGGAATCATCAGTGTTATCCTTGGTTTGTTGACATTCATGGTACGACACTATGAAACCGCTCTCCGGTGGTGTCTCCTTCATAAACGGAAATTCCTTTTGATACCTTCATTGACGCTGTTGTTTGGCGTCTTGATCTGGCTGGGCTTTGACAAGTTGTTCGGATACGCAGCTAGCGACGGTGTCCGGAAGACCCCCGTCTGGCAATCGGTCAGTAAAAGATTTCCCGGCATGGGTAAGGAATTTATGCCTTCACTGGACGAAGGATCCTTTTTACTGATGCCCACCAGCATGCCTCATACCGGGGTTGAAGAAAATATCAGGATTATATCTTCTATCGACATGCGGCTATCCGGCATACCCGAGGTTGATGTTGCGGTAGGAAAATGGGGAAGGGCAAATTCTGCGCTGGATCCGGCGCCTACGACTATGTATGAAAATGTGATCAATTACATTCCGGAATATATTCTGGATCAGGATGGTCGAAGGATGCGTTTTAAAACCGACCGGGATGGCAATTACCTTTTGAAGAACGGAAAGACGTACAATATCAAAAAGGATGGATACCGGAAATACACAAAGGATGAGCTCGTCCCCGACGACAGGGGAGAGTATTTCAGGCAGTGGCGGCCACAGATCAAAAGCCCCGAAGATATCTGGCAGGAAATCATCAAGTCTTCTGCCTTTCCCGGATTGACCTCTGCCCCAAGGCTACAG
>JAUZOX010000589.1 GCA_030706265.1 Bacteroidota bacterium
CAATCCCATTCGTATTGCCTAACCGGTTGCTATTGCCAAATCCCTCGGCACCGGTTCCTTCATTTTCAACTTCCCACATGCTTTCCTTAACATCATAAAGATCCTGGTGCAGATTGATAAACACCTGGCTGTAGCTCGAATTTAAACTATGTTCACCCGAAGCCTGTACTTTCGTGGCCCATGCCAAAGCATCGGCATATTTAGAATCATCATACAATGGATACCCTGCCATCGTTAAACATACTCTTGCAAGGATCCCTTCAACGGTTGTTTTTGAAACATGACCACCATAACCTATTGCGGTGGCCGTGTTTACTTTGCCTTCCGCAGCCTGCATATCCGCCAGAACCTGTTTGTAAACGTCTTTTACCGGTGTTCTTGGAATATTCACATTGGTAACCGAGGAGGTAGGTTGCGTCTTCAAAGGCACATCTCCAAAGTTACTGGCCAGTAAATAATAATAATAGCCTCTTAAAAATAAGGTCTCGCCCAGGATGACCTGCCGTTTTGTCGAATCCATCTTGGCAACGTTGATATTTTTAATGAGGAGATTAGCCCTTTCAATCCCTTGATACAACTGTGACCAGAAATTGTTTAAATCGCTATTGCCGTAATCAAAATTGTAAACCATAATCCCGGATGTTTGGGTCGACCGGGCATAAAAGCCTTCATCGGTACTCGCACCCAGCTGATCAAACATGTTGTCTCCATACAATCCGGCCGAACACAGTGGCTGATAGACCCCTGCCAAAGCACTATTCAAATTGGACTCGGTGTTATAGTATGCAGTTTGTGTCAAAGAATCCGTGGGAACCGTATCTAAAAATTTAGAACAGGATAACATTCCTAAACTTAGTACAGCTATAATTAGAAAAAATAGACTTCTCATTTGTACAAAATTTTAAAAATTAAAAAGTAATGTTTGCTCCAAATGCAATCGTACGTGCCCTTGGATAAGCGCTGTAGTCGAAACCTCCCGTCAGTACAGAATTATAGGTACTCACTTCGGGATCCAGTCCGGAATAGTTGGTCAAAGTCCATAAGTTTTGACCTGAAACATAGATTCTTAATGAAGATATCTTGATTTTTTGCAACAGTTTTGCCGGGAAATTATATCCAAACGAAGCCGTTTTCAACCTTAAGTAAGATCCGTCTTCGATGGTTCTGGAGGAATAGCCTCCACCATAATAACCTCCGGCCCTGAAATTGGATGAACTTTGATTGGTAGCAGACCATCGGTCGGCATAACTTGCAAATTGCTCGAGATAAGCCCCCCCAATTGCACTGCCTTCAAACACTAACCGGTTGTTATTTTGAATCTTATTTCCATAAGACCATTGAAAGAAAAGATTCAAATCAAAATTCTTATAGGTAAAACTGTTGTTCAGCCCTCCGATATGAATCGGTAACGAATTACCGATCACAGTATAATCAGAAGCATTTACCACCCCATCTCCATTGAGATCTTTATATTTGATATCTCCCGGCTGAATAGAGGTCCGGGTATTGCCATTGGTGGGAACATTATCTTTTAACACATAGGTACCCGTAGCAGTCTTATTAAAATCACTGTACTGATAAGCGCCATCCCAAATATAGCCATACATTAAACCAAGGGGTTGACCCACCCGGGCAACGTAAGCAGGGATTCCGTCCCAGCCATTATCCCAGTAAACACTGGTTAAGAGCGTCTCCTGTCCATTTGCCAGTGCGAGGACCTTGTTTTGATTAAAGGAGATATTAAAGCTGCTCCGCCAACTAAAGTCCTTTGTGTTAACATTAATCGTATTGATGGTTAACTCGAGACCTTGATTTTGAACACTTCCCACATTTTCAAATGCAGTCGTATATCCTGTGGAAGTAGGGAGTGTGGCATTCAGTAACAGGTTTTTAGTTATTTTCCGGTATAGATCAGCCGTTAAATTGATCCGGCTCTTCAAAAATGAGAGGTCAAGACCTAAGTTATACTGATCGGTGGTTTCCCATTTCAGGTCCGGATTGCCAATAGTCTGTGGAATAATACTTGAAATCCAGCTATTGCCAAAAGAATAGCTGTATGAGGCGGGTACTGCCATGGTCGATAAATAGGAAAAATCACCGACCCGGTTGTTTCCCGTCTTGCCATAGCTGAATCTTAATTTTCCATCAGAAATCACTTTATTGTCTTTCAGAAATTTTTCCTGCGTAAATCTCCAGGACAACGCACCGGATGGGAAATAACTCCAGTGATTCTGTTCGGTAAATTTGGATGAACCGTCAGCCCTATAGGAAAAGGTCAGATAATATAAGGAATTATAATTGTAGACGACCCTGCTTAAAAAAGAAGCAGAGGTCCATAAGGAACTTCTTGCAATGGTGGTAGCGGGATTTAAGGTTCCTTCATCCAGGCCGCTGATGCCAAGAGATTCGTTGGGTAAATTAATTGCCCCGAAACCATAAGTGCTGGAAGTATTACCCTGCTCTGTAAAACCACCCAATACACTCAAATTGTGAACCTTATTAAAGGTCTTGGTCCAGGTCAATGTGTTTTCGTTGGCCCAGTTATTGACCTTGGCGGTTGAAATGGATCCATTTACGCC